>JBFYUV010000081.1:0-4878 GCA_041299865.1 Chloroflexota bacterium | reverse complement strand
ACTGGCTCTGGGGCCGCTCGACGCGGACGCGCCGGTTGCCCGGCTTCTGGCCTCGCAGCTCGCGCGGGGCACTGGCCTCCGGGGTCGGCTCAGGTGGCGGCGCGGCCGATCGGCGCAGGCGCGAGGTTCGTCTGGGGGGCTTGCTGGGCTGCTCGTCGGTCATCGGTCTCGGGCTGGGCCTGCGCTACTTGCCGGACGCCGCCCCTGCGCGATCGAGCGAGCACCAGCCCAGGCACGGCGCCAGCGAGTCACCGGGACGCCGGCAGCAGGCCGGGCTATGAGGCTGTCTGGGGCCACGTGGCTCTAGCGCCTGAGGACGACGACTTCCACGCAGCCGTCCTCCGTGACCTCCGTCTCAAGGTGCACGCCGGCGTCCGCCGCCATGGTTGCGAGGGCGGAGACGGCAGCCGCGGCCGACCCGATTCCGCAGAGCACGACGCTGACCGCCGCCCCACTGCCCACCAGGGCGATGGCCTGTCGAACCTCAGCCTGGGCGACGTCGGTCGCCGGTGTCATGGTGGCCACGGCAGGCCGGGCCGCACCCTCCCTTTCCGGTAGAGCCGTGCGCCGGGGTCTCGGGCGCGCCGGAACCGGCAGGTGCCAGCGGGAGAGGCCGGCAGCGATCCGTTCCATACCTTCACGATGCGACAGCTTGCCAAGAGGGGACGGCACCCTGGTGCCGCGTGACGGCTCAAGAAGTGCTCAGGAAGAGCGCTCCGTCTCGCCCTCGTCCCGCAGTCGATACCCCACGCCCGGCTCCGTGATGATGAGGTCCCGGAGTGCACCGCTGGCATCAGCGACGGCCAGCTTCGCCCTCAGCTGGCTGACGAAGACGTGCAGGTAATGGGTCTCGCGGGCATACGCCTCACCCCACACGGCGCGCAACAGTCGGGCGCGGGTCACCACGCGCCCGGGGTTCGTCATGAGGACCCGCAGGAGCTCGAACTCGCGAGGCGTCAGGTCGACGGGCCGGCCGCTCACCAGGACGGCATGCCGCACGCTATCGAGGACCAGTGGCCCGGCCTCGAGACGACCAGCGATGCCTGCCCCGGGTCCGGCCGCACGACGCAACGCGACGCGCAGTCGGGCGTCGAGCTCGGCCATCCCGACGGGCTTGGTGACGTAGTCGTCCGCTCCCGCGTCGAGGGCTGCGACCTTGCCCCGCTCGTCGTCGCGGACGGAGAGCACGACGATCGGCGTGGCCGCCTCTCCCCGCACGTGGCGGATGATGCGCATGCCCTCCATGTCCGGAAGACCCAGATCAAGAAGGATGACGTCGGGCCGCCGGGCCTCCCAGCGCTCCAGCGCGGTACTGCCGTCCGGGGCCTCCTCGACACGGAAGCCCCGCCGGCGCAGATCTCGTGCGATGGCCACCCGCGTGGCCTCGTCGTCCTCGACCACCAGGATGGTCGCGTGTGACTGCGCCACTTCAGTCGTCGAGGGCGAGGTGAGCGGGCATGACGGTCGCGGGCAGGAACAGGTCCACCGCCAGTCCTCCAAGCTCGCTCCTGCGGGCTGTGATGCGACCGCCCATGGCCTCGATGAAGCCGCGCGACACGGCGAGCCCGATCCCCGATCCGGGACGCCGCCTGGAACCCGGGGGCACGAGACGGAAGAACCGGTCGAAGAGCCTCGGGAGCGCCTCCTCGGAGACGCCGGGTCCGGCGTCCTCGACTGTCAACTGGATGATCGGCGGTTCGTCGGAACGGGTGGCATGCACGAGTACTCGCGTACCTTGCGGGGTGTAGCGAACAGCATTCTCGATGACGTTCCCGATCGCCTGCTGGAGCAGGAGCGGGTCGGCGTCGACCCATGTTTCCATGAGATCGATCTCGATGGACGTGGCGTCGATGTCGCCTGGGACGCGGTCAGCCAGGCGGGCCGTTGCCCGGGTGAGGACCTCGCGCAGCTCGACCGCCTCGCGGTTCGCCTGCAGGGTACCGCTCTGGATCCGGCCCAGGTCGAGGAGGCCGGCCACCAGTCCATCCAGGCGCCTCGCCTCACGATCGATGGAGGTACCCGCGTGGCGGACCTGTGCTGGGTTCAGGCGTGCCGTAGGGTCGATGAGCGGTCCGGCGGCTGCACGGATGGACGCCAACGGGATCCGCAGATCATGGGATACCGATTCGACGAGGGCACTCTTGAGGGCGTCGCCCTCCTGCGCGATGCGTACCTGCGCAGCCTGGCTCGCGAAGCGATCCTGGTGCAGCGCCTGACCGATCTGGTCGGCGGACGCAGCCAGGAGTCGCCGGGCGCTGCGACCGAGGTGCGGCGCAGAGCGCTCGCGGACACCCCAGAGCGAGCCGACCACCCCGTCGGCGGCTTCGATGACCACGCGGTGGCGGAGCCCTGTCGATGTCTGCTGCGGGCGTGGTAGCCCTGGGGCATGGATGATCACCCAGTCCCCGGGCGAACCCTCTGAGGCACGCCTGAGCTGCGCGATCGACGTGCTCATCGGGAGAGGTCCCGCGCCCGTGTCAGCCACGATGCGCTCGTGTCCCACCATCGGCCCAAGGCCGAACCAGACCCGGTCAAGGCCTGCTCGGTCCCGGAGAATGAGCGCGATGCTCTCGAGGGCCTCTTCGGTCGACACCCGCGTGGCGAGAACGCGGGAGACCGCGTAGAGATCCTGGGCCTCGCGCTCGCGCTCGTGGGCCTCATCGGCTCGTTGGCGCAGGATGGCCACCAACTGCCCGACCGTGATGGCCACGAAGGACAGCAGCACCAGACTGAGCCACTCACCGGTATCGGTGATATGCAGCGTCAGGGCAGGAGCGGTGAACAGGAGGTCGTACGTCAGGACGGACACGATCGCCGTTCCCAGACCGGCCCCGGTGCCCGCGACCATGGCGGACATGACCACGGCCACGAGGTACAGGATGGAGGCGTTCGGCACGCCGACGGGTCCCTCGAGGACGGCCACACCGAGAGTGGCCAGCGAGACCGTTCCCGCGATGGCCGCCAGGGTGCGCACCGCCCGGCCCACGAGGGGCGAGCCAGGCATCGGTCGAGCTCGGCCGCCTACCACTGGAGGGACCGGTGGACACGCCGGCTGGCCAGCCCAGGGGCCGACCGAGCCGCGCGGAGCCCTAACCGGCGCGAGGGCCTGGGGCATCCGCCGGCAATGGAGCAAGCGACGTCCCGATGCGTCTCCGCGGCGTTCATCGAAGCGCATGCTACGCCTGCAGCGGCGCGCGCCGACGAGCGCCTGAATCGTTACCTCAGGACGGGTACCCTCGGTCCATGAGGCCACCCTCGGAGCCCACGCCCGCGTCAGCCACCGCGCTCCTGCGCATCCCGGAGGTCCGCGCCCTGCTGGGCGCGCGTGGACTGGCGGCGCTGGGCATGTCGGCCGTCGCCACGGTCGTGGCCTTCCAGGTCTGGGAGCTCACCGGCGAGCCCCTCGCACTGGGCATCCTCGGTCTCGTCGAGGCCATCCCGGCCCTCGGGCTCATGCTCTTCGGAGGGCACGTCGCGGACCGGCGCGACCGACGTTCGGTCATCCTCGTCACGGGTGTGCTCCTGGCCCTGGGCACACTGGCTCTCGCCATCATGTCCCTGCAGCCGGAGTCGATCGGGCTGGGCGGCATCCTGGCCGTGGTGTTCCTCATCGGTGTGGCGGCCGGGTTCGAGCGCCCGGCGCTGACGGCCTTCGAGACCCAGGTCATCCCTATCGAGCAGGCCACCCAAGGTGCCTCCTGGACGGGGAGCATGTGGACCGGCGGCGCCATCGTGGGACCGGCCCTCGCCGGAGTGGCCATCGCCTTCCTGGGGATCCCGGCCACGTACCTCCTGGTGGCGGTGCTCATGGCCGTGGCCGTCCTGCTCGTGACGCGCATCAGCCGCAAGCCGATGCCCCAGCCGGAGGAGGGCGAGGGCGTCATCGAGAGCCTCACCAGCGGTGTCCGCTACGTCATGAAGCACCAGGTCCTGCTGGCATCGATGGCCCTGGACCTCTTCGCCGTCTTCTTCGGTGGCGCTATCGCCCTGCTGCCCGTCTTCGCCAGCGACATCCTGGGCGTCGGGCCCATCGGCCTCGGCCTGCTGCGGACAGCGCCGTCGGTCGGTGCCCTGCTGGCCATGCTGGCCACGGCTCGCATCCCACCCAAGCGGCGGGCCGGCCCCATCCTCCTGGTCTGCGTCGCCATCTTCGGCGTCTCCATGCTTGTCTTCGGCCTGTCCACCAGTTTCATCCTCTCGATGGGGGCCCTCTTCGTGGCCGGCCTGGCCGACGGCGTGAGCGTCGTCATCCGCATCGTCATCGTGCGCGTCGAGTCGCCGGAGGCCATGCGGGGCCGCATCGCCTCCGTCAATCACGTCTTCATCGGCGCCTCGAACGAGCTGGGTGCCTTCGAGAGCGGCGTGGCCGCCACGCTCCTGGGCGTCGTGCCCAGCGTCATCGCGGGCGGCCTCGTGACGCTCGGCATCGTGGCCGTGGTGGCATGGCTGGCGCCCGAGCTGCGCCGCCTCGACCTCGGTCGACGCATGATCGAGGGGCCTGGCGCGCAGCCCATGGCGGCCGCTGTCGAAGAGATCTCCCTGGTCTCAGGTGCGGGGCCCCTGCCGGAGCCAGCGCCGGGGGCCATCCACCGCTAGGCTGGAGCTGGTTCGATCGCCGGCCGTGCCACCACGAGGAGTCGTTCGCATGAACAACCTGTCCGTCTCCCAGACGGTCCGCGCCGCCAACGCGGCCCAGCGCTCATCCCTCCCCTTCGAAGACACCTCGGACTTCGAGGACGCGCAGCGCGGCTTTGTCAGCCGCCTGGATCCCTGCGTCGTCAAGGCCGCCGATGGGCGCGTCGTCTGGGACAACGAGTCCTATCGGGCCTTCCTGGAGGGACCCGCCCCGGACAGCGTCAACCCCAGCCTCTGGCGCCA
>JBFYUV010000080.1:0-2803 GCA_041299865.1 Chloroflexota bacterium | reverse complement strand
ACTGGCTCTGGGGCCGCTCGACGCGGACGCGCCGGTTGCCCGGCTTCTGGCCTCGCAGCTCGCGCGGGGCACTGGCCTCCGGGGTCGGCTCAGGTGGCGGCGCGGCCGATCGGCGCAGGCGGGAGGTTCGTCTGGGGGGCTTGCTGGGCTGCTCGTCGGTCATCGGTCTCGGGCTGGGTTCAGGGCGCCGCGCCGCCGGTCACTGGGGTCCAAGGGCTGCAGCACGCTCGTTGTGCTCGTCATCAGGTCGCTCGCGCGCCCGCTCGTGTCAGTCGGGCGCTCACGGCAGCGAGCAGCATAGGCGCGTCCGGCCCGCGGCGTGCGTGCACCGTGCGGGGCGCGTGTGCGGTGACCCTGGTGGCGCCGCGAAAGACCGCGCGACTCAGCGCCCGACCATGAGCCGGTCGGCCAGGCTCACCGGCAGCGGCAGCGCCCGGATGGCCCGCTGGGTCGCCGCCACGGGGTACTCGACGCGGCGCCACTCGACCTCACGGCTCTCCGTGTCGAGCAGCATGGCGCAGGCGCGTGGGTCGCCGTCGCGAGGCTGGCCCACGCTGCCGGGGTTGAGGATGCAGGGCCGTCCATCGAGCTCCAGCTGGGCGCCGTCGCCAGCCGCCAGCACCTCCACCTGGCCACTGTCGTCACGGAAGGTGAGGGGCAGGTGCGTGTGTCCGACCAGGCAGTAGGGCGTCGCGAAGGCAGCCAGGTTGAGCCGGGCCACCGGGATCGATATGAGGTACTCCCAGAGAGGCTCGCGCGGGCTGCCGTGGACCAGCGTGAAGTCGCCCTCCACCCGGGTGTCGGGCTGGGCCGCCAGCCACGCCCGCGTGGCCGGGGAGATCCTGGCGGCAGTCCACTCGACCGCAGAGCGGGCCTGGGCGTTGAAGGTGCCAATGGGGATGCGGCCCAGGACTGCCGCGTCATGGTTGCCCTGCACGGCCAGCGCGCCCTCCTCGCGCAGGCGTGCCACCACCTCGTCAGGGTGCGGTCCGTAGCCCACGATGTCGCCCAGCGCCCAGACCTGATCGACGCCGCCCAGGCTGGCCAGGACGGCCTCCAGGGCGTGGGCGTTCGAGTGGATGTCCGAGAGGACCGCGACGCGCATGGGCTGGAGCGTAGCAGGGCCCCACGACACCAAGACGGGTGCGGCAGCGCGGCGCAGCGACGGCCTGGGCCATGGTCGCGGGTCAGCCTGGGCGGAGCCCTCGTGCCCGATGCTCGCGCCGACGACGGACGCCCGTCGGTCGTGGGTAGCTGGCCGGGGTGGGACGCTCCTTGGACACCATGACCAGCCGATGGCCGGGCAGGCCAGCGGCCTCGACGACCACGACCTCAGGTCGCCCACCGCCGGTGGCGCGGATGATCGAGCCGGCGTCGCGCAGCTCGGCTCGCAGGCTACCGTACTCCTCCTCGCGTTTCCAGGCCACCACGATGCCACCCTCGCGGGTGAGCGGCATGGCCAGCTCGAGCACCTCCGCCAGCGACCCGACCGCACGAGCGGTGACGATGTCCCAGGCCCCCCGGTGCTCGGGGTCCTCGGCCAGGTCCTCGGCCCGTTCGGCGATGGCCTCGATGAGCGGGACCAGCGAGTCGGCCGTGGTGCCATCGCCCCCGCCCTGCCCGGCGGCCTCTGCAGGCAGCTCTTCTACCTCCGCGTGCGACCGTCCTGCTCCTCGGGTGACCAGGGCCCCATGGACCACCGTCGCCGCCACGGTCAGGAAACGCGCCTTCTTGCCCACCGAGTCGAGCAGTCCCACGCGTCCCAGGGGCAGGGCTGCGGCCAGGGGCAGGCCCGGGTAACCCGCACCGCTGCCGACGTCCAGGAGGGTGGCCCCCGGCCGCACGAGGCGAGCCAGGCGAGGCACCGCGCTCAGCGAATCGCAGACGTGCCGCCGCGCGATCTGGGAGGGTTCGCGGATGGCTGTCAGGTTGATGGCAGCTCCCCACTCGCGCAGCAGCCGGGCGTGGAGCTCATAGCTCTGCCTGGCCGGCGGCATGCCTGCAGGCCCGTCAGCGATGCCCAGCTCGAGCAGGCCGGCCTCCAGCGCAGCCGTGAAGTCCTCGCCCATGGGCTCCAGGTCCACGGCATCAACGGGCAGTTCGCGGCGCGGCGCGGCTTCCCCGCGGCCCGCTGTGCCGGTCACGCCGGGACTGCTGGTCACGCCGGGACTGCCGGAACGCTCCGCCGGCTGGCCCTGCGTCGAGGCTGGCACGTCCTGGTCCTGGTCCTGGTCGGTGCTGTCAGGCACCCCTGCCTCCCCTCCGGACCCGCTCCGGCCCGGGACATGGAAGTGCGCCGGAAGCGACCCTCCTCGTGGCCGGTTCGCGGTCGTCGTCGCGAACACGTGTCCCGGGCCAAAGCCGCTCCCGGCGCTGGAACGTTCCTCGCACCCTCGGCGTTTCAGTCTTCCGCCGCCCGGATGGTCGTCGCGCGCAGATCTCTCTGCGCAACACCCCGGCAGCGTTACCGTACTTCGCCTCTGCACGACACCACGTAGGGCACCGCGTGGTGCAGGGGGGCGCAGTCTCGAGGGCCCACGAGGTGCGCGTCAAGCCGCTTATCCACCAACACCGGTGCGCCCAGGCACCGTTGTGGATAACCCGGAGCAGGCGCGGTGGAGAAGCGGCGCGTGTCACGCTGCGCGCGGGGCCCACGATCCCCGGCGCATCGCTCAGGGCTCCGGCGTGACCCGCGCCACCCGTCCCGGCCGTCCCATGCCGCGCCGCAGCACGTCCATGACCTCGTCGGCCACGGCCTCGCCGTCGCCGGACGTGGCGGCCCTGGCCAGACAGCCGTGCACGT
>JBFYUV010000079.1:0-20459 GCA_041299865.1 Chloroflexota bacterium | reverse complement strand
AGCTTCCTACAGCCCCCCACCCCTCCGCCGTCCCGCCTGGATCGGACGTGGCTGGCGCAGCGGCGCGGGCGGAGACCCTGAGCACGGCGCGGGCGGCGGTTGGCCAGCGGTGCCGCCAGGGTCGAGCGGCTGGGTCGGGAGCCGGGACGCACCACCGTCGGGCATGAACAGCCCGCAGAGGCCCCGGTCGGGTGGAACGCGCGGCCCCGCGTGGTCGAGCATCGTCGTCGCCCTTCTGGCGGCGGCAGTCGCCTCGCTGGGAACCTACGCCCTGCTGCTCGGCGGCGGACATCTCGACCGCCAGGTCGTCATCTCGGAATCGCCGGCGCGACAGGCCAGCAGCGGGCGCCTGGCTGACCCGGACGTCATCCGCGTCGTGGAGGAGAACGCCGTCACGGCGGCCGTGGACAAGGTCAGCCCGGCCGTGGTCACGATCATGCCGCGTGGCACGAGCGGCGGCTTCAGCTACACGGAGGGCGTGGGCTCCGGCGTCATCTTCGACGCGGACGGCTGGGTGGTCACGAATCGCCACGTCGTCTGCAACGCGACGTCGCTGTCGATCCAGCTCGCGGACGGCCAGCGCTACGAGGGCCAGGTCCACGGCCTGGACACGCTGACGGACCTGGCCATCGTCAAGATCGACGGCAGGGATCTGCCGGCCGTGGACATCGGCAACTCGGGCACCCTGCGGGTCGGCCAGCACGCCATCGCCATCGGCAGTCCGCTGGGGACCTTCACCAACTCGGTCACCACGGGCGTGGTGAGCGCCATCGGGCGCCGCATCGACGTGGCGGACAGCTGCAGCGACACTGGCCAGCTGGAGTCCCTGCGCGACCTCATCCAGACGGACGCCGCCATCAACCCGGGAAACAGCGGCGGTGCGCTGGTGGACGTGGACGGCACGCTCATCGGCATCAACACGGCCATCGCGGGAGACGCGCAGGGCATCGGCTTCGCCATCCCCATCAATCTCGCCCGGCCCATCATGCAGCAGGCCGTGGAGGGCGAAGCGCTCAGTCGTCCCTGGCTGGGCATCTGGTACACCGCCCTGACCCCCGTGGAGCAGGACCAGCGGGGCCTGCTCCTGGGTTATGGGGCGCTCATCGAGCCGCCGGAAGGCGCCTCAGGCAGCGCCGTCTTCCGGGGCAGCCCGGCGGATGAGGCCGGCCTCAGGGTGGGCGACATCATCACCCACGTGGACGGCACCAAGGTGGACGGCGACAACCCGCTGGACGGCATCCTGACGCAGTACCAGCCGGGGGAGACGGTCAGCCTGAGGGTCCTGCGGGGCGATGAGGTCCTGGATCTGACGCTCCTGCTGGGCACACGGCCAACCCCCCAGTAGCGCCCGGCCCGAGCGCGCACGGCTCGGCGAGGTTCGCGCCTCAGCGACGTTCGCGCCTCAGCGACGTTCGCGCCTGATCTCTACCTGGGCGTGATCCATGTCCACGTCCATCGGCACGGCCAGCTTGCGCACCCGAACGGTCACGGCTGCGATGCGCGCTGAGGACTCCAGCGCGCCGCGCGCGATGGCCCCAGCCAGCCCTTCGAGCAGGCGATGGCTACCGTTCTCGACCGTGCGGGTCGTGAACTCCACGAGGGGACCGTAGTCCACCGTGTCGGCCAGCGCGTCCGACTCGCTGGCTGCGGAAAGATCGGTCTCGACCTCGAGGTCGACCTCCACGAGCTGTGGGAGCGCACGCTCCTCCTCGCTCACACCAAGGCGCCCCTCGAGACGCATCGAGCTCAGGATGATGCGGTCCATGCGCGACGCCTCCTCAACCTGTTGCCGGGTCATGCCACCCGCCACGGATGATGGCATCACTCATGCGGGCGGCACGGACGTTGGCGGCCACGTCGTGGACGCGCACGATGTCCACGAGCGCCGCGATGCCCAGCGCGGTCGTGGCCAGCGTGCCCTCCAGGCGTTCCTCCACCGGCAGGTCGAGGACCTTGCCGATCGTGGACTTGCGGCTGCTGCCCAGGAGGACCGGGCGGCCGAGCTCGCGGAGCGCACCGAGGTTGCCCAGCAGGTGAAGGTTCTGCTCGGCCGTCTTGCCGAAGCCGATACCCGGGTCGACGATGAGCCGCGACGGGTCACAACCGGCCCGCTCCGCCTGGCCCAGCGCAGTACGCAAATCCTCGACCACCTCGCGCACGACGTCGTCGTAGACCGCTACCGCGCGGCTATGCATGAGGATGTATGGCGCACCGCGAGCCGCCGCCACGTCCGCCAGCGCCGCCCCGGCGGTCACGGCCGTGACATCGTTGACGATGTCGGCGCCAGCCGCAAGCGCCGCCTCTGCCACCCTGACCTTGCTCGTGTCGATGCTGATGGGCAGGTCCGGCGCTTGGGCGCGGAGAGCACCCACCACGCGGCTCACGCGGGCCAACTCCTCCGGCTCGCTGACCGGATCGTGGCCGGGGCGCGTCGATTCACCACCGACGTCGATGATGTCGGCGCCCTCCCCCACCATGCGCATGGCCTGGGCCACGGCGGCCTCCACGGCGGCCTCCGCGGCGACGTCGGCTGCGACCGTGGCCGCGGGCGCGCCGTCCTCGGATAGCAGTCCATCGCCGCTGAAGGAATCGGGCGTCACGTTCACGATGCCCATCACGTAGGTGCGCGAGCCGAAGCGCAGGTCGCAGCCACGGATCCGCAGTGGCGCGGGGAGCGGCCGAGCGAAGGCGTCAGCCGGCATCGACGTCAGGCACGAGCCGGGCGCGCATGTGCCCGACGAGGTACAGCGAGCCCGTGATGACGAGAGGACCGCCAGCCGTCTCGGCCAGCTCACAGGCCCGCTGGAGGGCCTCGTCAGCATCATCGATGGCATCCGCGTTCGCGCGACCCGTAGCCGCGGCCCACGCCGCTGCCGTGTCGGAGGCGGGCAGGGAGCGATCGGAATCGGGCACGCGCGTGGCCAGGCAGCGCGCCTCGCGCAGCGGGGCCGCAGCCGCGAGGGCGGCGAGGATCTCAGCCACGGCCTTGTCTGCCATGACGGCCAGCAGCATGGTCACTGGACCCGGCGGCAGGTGCGGAGACAGCTCGTCCACCGCCGACGCCAGCGCCGCTGCCCCATCGGGGTTGTGAGCGCCGTCAAGCAGGACGGTCAGGCCGTCGTGTTGGAGCACCTCCATACGACCCGGCCAGCGTGTGCGGGCCAGTCCGGTCACCACGGCCGCGTCGGGCACATCGGCCACGCCGGCCTCCGCGAGAGCCGCGACCACCCCGAGCGCCACGGCGGCATTGGCCGCCTGGTGGCGCCCCAGGAGCGGCACCTGGAGCCTCCCCAGCCGGGGCTCCTGCAGGGTGATGCCAGAGAGGTCCATGTTCATGACCGTCAAGGGAGGACAGACCGTGAGCGGCGCACCGACTTCCCGAGCGCGGGCCTCGATGACCGCCAGCGCGGCCCCGGACGCTCCAGTCAACGCCCGGCAGCCTGGCTTGATGATGGCCGCCTTCTCCGTGGCCACCGACTCCACGCTGTCACCGAGGTACTCCTGGTGGTCCAGGCCCACGCCGGTGATGGCGGCCACATCCGCAGACCACGTGTTCGAGGCGTCGAGCCGGCCACCAAGGCCGACCTCCATGACCAGGACGTCAACGCCCCGGCGGGCCGCCCACAGCCAGGCGGCCGCGGTCAGCAGCTCGAACTCGGTGGCCGGACCGTGCTCCGGCTCGGCGGGGGCACTGGCGAGCAGGACCTCTTCCAGCAGGTCATCCAGGTCGGAGGCGGCGATGGGGCGGCCGTCGATGAGGATGCGCTCGCGGTAGCTGGAGAGGTGCGGGCTGGGTGACTGGGCGGTGGAACGGCCGGCTGCCTGGAGCACGGACGCCACCATGGCGGCCACGCTGCCCTTGCCGTTGGTGCCGCCGACGAGCACGCCTCGCAGGGCCCGTTGTGGGTCGCCGAGCTCGCCCAGGAGGGCACGCATGCGCTCCAGGCCCAAGCGGATGCCGATGGGGCCGCGGGCGCGGATGCGGGTCAGTGCGTCGGCCGGCACATCAGAAGGCCGCGATCTCTTCCTCGTAGAAGACGCACTGGTTGAAGCGTGCCGAGAGACAGACATCGGTGACGTAGCCGGCGTCGAGATGCACGCCGCCACGCACCTGGCAGCGTGCGATGGTGCCCTCGTGGCGCATGTAGGCCTTGAGCAGGTGAGGCGTATGGACGGGGATCGTGCCACGGGGTCCGGTCATGTAGTACTGCGGGCACACGTTACGTCGCAGGTTGGGCAGGCCGAACGGGATGGTCGGTCGGATGACGGCCAGCTGGGTGGCCGTCGCCATCGCGCGGGGCATGCTTGGCACGACGCGCGCGATGGGACCCACCGGCGGCCGCGGCGGCGCGCTGCCGACCGAGCTCGAGCGCGACCCGCGGTCGCGGTTCGATGGCACCCCACGCTCGTCTGGGTTCACGCGTTTTCCTCTCCAGGCCCCCACGGAAGTGTTCCGCTGTAGCGTGCCACAATCTGAGGGGATGGACGAAGCCACTTCACGGGCGCTCCCGCCGACCCGCAGGATGGCGTCAGCGAAGCCTGCGTCGCCCGTCCGCGGACGCTCCGGCGCCGGCCCTGCCTCAGGTCCCGGCAAGGGCGACGGGGATGACATCTCTCGCGCCCGCTGGGCCGGTGTGGCGCTCGTCATGGCCGCGCTCCTGGGTGCCATCAGCCTTGCCATCTTGAGCCCGAGTGAGGGCGCTGTCCCGGCACAGCCGGGGACAGCGGCCGTGAGTGCCTCGCCATCTCCGCGGGCCACCACCCTGGACACCCGCCTGCCCACGGCACAGCCGGAGATCACCTCGCCCAAGGCGGGCTGGATCATCGGCGAGTGGTACGTCGACGTGGCCGTGGCCGTCCCCGATGAGACGCTGCCCCGGCGACTGCTCTCGCTCGTCGTCCTGCGCGACGGCACAGAGGTCAAGAGCCTCGATCGGCCGGACGTCGGACGCACGACCAGCGTGCCTGACGTGCCACTGGCGGCCGGCCAGAACGTGCTGACAGCCGCGCTGCGCGGACCGGGTGGCCTCGGTCCCGCGTCTGAGCCGGTGACCGTGACCCAGGACCGCGATGCGCCGGTCCTGCGCATCACCGCCCCCAAGACGGGGCTCGAGACGATCGAGTCGAACGTCACCGTCAGTGGCACCTCGGAGCCGGGCGCATCCGTCAGCGTGGTCAACACCGCCAACCGCTGGGACACCGACATCGGCGTGGGGCCCAGCGGCGACTTCGAGGTCAAGGTGCCGCTGGCCATGGGCCGCAACCGCATCGCCGTCAGCTCCACCGACGCGGCTGGCATGGAGCAGCGCGACGCCATCTCCGTGGTCCGCAAGGACGGCAGGCCGGTCATCAAGATCAGTGCACCCAAGCAGGTGGCACGAGCAGAGCTGCCCAAGCTCATCCGGATCAGCGTGGACGTCACCGACGTGGATGGTGCCGAACTGCAGGATGCGACCGTGTCGTACACGCTCGGCGGGCCTGGCTGGACGGCCCAGGACTTCGAGGATCAGACCGACGCCGATGGCCGCTCGACCTGGGAGGTCGAACTGGTGGCCGGCGACTCGGGCAGCGATCCATCCCTCGGGGTGGAGGTCATCGCTCCCAACGGCGAGAAGAGCCAGGCCAGCCGGGTCATCGAGATCCCCTGACGGCGGGTAAGGCCTGCCGGGACGCGCTCCCGGCGCGTCGGAGCCTGGATCCGCGTCAGCCGTGAGCCTGTCCAGAGCGGCGCCGCAGCTCGGAGACGAGGGTGCCCGCGGGGGCCACGTGCGGCGCCTCGACGAGCCGGCCCCGATGCTCGGAACGAGCCTGGTCGCCCTCGGGATCCGACGGCTGCTGGACGGACGGGGGCGCGGATACCCAGGCCGGCGTGCTGGGTGCCGATGCCCCGGCTGGCGTGCTGGGCGCGGGCAGTGCCGTGGCCACGGTCGAGGGCGACAGCAGGGCGTCCAGGAGGCCGCCGTCAGGCCCGGATGTCGCGCCGAGGCTCAGCCAGCATGGACGGACCTCGTGCCCACCGAGGGGTTCGCGAGCCGGGTCGGTGGCGCAGAAGCCCAGGGTGCCCACGAAGGAGGCCCGGAAGTAGTGGCAGCTGGCACACGACACGGCCGCGCGAGAGCAGCCGCGGCAGCGCGAGGTCTCCGGCTGCAGGGTCCGGCAGTGCGGGCAACGCCAGGTCGGAGCGTCGGGGATCCGCTCCACGGGGTCGAAGATGGACACGGTCAGTCGCGGTGGGTGGCCGGCCGGCGCGCTAGGGACAGCCAGTCTGCGGGTCGCCGAGCACGAGGTCGACGTTGGAGCCCACGGGCACCATCGCGCCGGCCTTCGGCAACTGGTCGTGGACGAGCCAGTCGTCGGGCGGCGCGGGATCGCTCGGGATGACAGCCCCCAGGAGCAGCTCGGCCTCCTCGATGTGGCCGCGCGCCTCGGCCAGGGTGAGACAGAGGAAGTCACCCACGAGCGCCGACCGCTGCGACGGGAAGGGTGAGGGTGTGACACGCGGGCGGAGGGTCGACACGGGTCGCGGGGTGGAGGCCGGCGTGATCGTCGCGCCCAGGCCACGGCCGGTCGAGATCACGAAGTCCACGGCTGAGCCACGCGTCAACGATTCGCCGGGGCCGGGGTCCGTGGTGATGACGTAGCCCTGGGGCAGCAGATCGTCCGCCATGTAGCGCATACCCAGCTTCAGGCCCGCAGCTTCCAGCTGGGCGGTGGCTCCGTCCTCCTTGATGCCGTGAACGTCAGGCACCACGACGGTCTCCACCTCGGTGCCGACCGTCACCTGGATCGAGGTGCCGCTCGGGACCTGGACGCCGGGGCCGGGAAGCTGATCGATGACCAGGCCCACCTCGCTCGCAGATTCCGCGTAGTCGGCCTCCATGACGAGGCCGCGTCGCGCGGCGACGTTGGCAGCGTCGCTCTCCGTGCGCCCGACCAGCTGTGGAGTCTTGACCAGGGCCACACCGCTCGTCGGTGTCGGGCTCGGCCCCGCGGTGCTGTCGCCGAGGCCGCTGAAGAGGACGAAGAGCAGGATGCCGGAGGCCACGATGACGAGCAGCCCGAGACCCGCGGCTGCCCAGGCCAGGGGGCCGGACCTGGAGTGCCCGGGATCTGTCGCTGCGGGTCGTCCCGCCGACCAGGGGACGGACTGCCTGGGCGCGATTCCCCCGGGAATGGGCACGGCAACGCCAGCGCCCGGCGCGCTGCCCACGGCAGCCACCGCTGCCGCCCCCGACGGATCGGCGACGAAGCGCGTCAGGGCCATCGAGAGCTCCGACGCGGATGGCCGCGCAGCCGGGTCGATGGCCAGGCACCAGCGCACGATGGCGTCCAGGGCCGGTGGCGTGTCAGCTCGCACCAGGGTCGGCGAAGGCACGCTGCCGCTCAGGCGTGCCACGGCCACGGCGGCCGGCGAATCACCCGAGAAGGGACGCTGGCCGGTGAGCAGCTCGTACATCACGAGGCCCAGCGAGTAGATGTCGGAGGCCGGGCTGGCAGTGTCTCCACGTGCCTGCTCTGGGCTGAAGTAGAGGACGCTGCCTAGCGTGATGCCGGTCGAGGTGACGGGTGAGCGGGCGGCCACGTGGGCGATGCCGAAATCAGCCACCTGCACCCGGCCGTCGGGCGAGAGCAGGATGTTGCTGGGCTTGATGTCGCGGTGGATGAGCCCCCGGGCATGCGCCGCCGCGAGAGCGTCGGCGACTTGCTGGCCGGTGCGCGCGACAGCGGTCGGGGGCAGAGCGCCGTGCTCACCGAGCGCCACGGAGAGATCGCCGCCGACCACCTGCTCCATGACGATGTAGGGCCCGGCCGGGTCGGTCCCGAAGTCGTAGATCTGCACGATGTTGGGATGGCTGAGCGAGGCGGCCGCCTGTGCCTCATGTCGGAAGCGCTCGACGAACTGGGCGTCGCTGCCGAACTCAGGGCGCAGCACCTTGACGGCCACCTCGCGCCCCAGCTTGCTGTCCGTGGCGCGGAAGATGGTGGCCATGCCACCCTGGCCCAGGACCTGATCCAGTCGGTAGCGGCCAGCCAGGACACGGCCGAGCTCAGCCACGCTGCCTGCCCCCCGGAAGACCTGCGGGGCCGCTGGGCTCGGCCGACGTCACCGCAGGTCGAGCCCCACCAGGTAGGTGCGGAGCTCGGTACCGAACTCCTCGCGATCGAGGGCCAGCTCCAGGGACGCCTTGAGCCATCCCATCGTCGTCCCGGCGTCGTGCCGGGTGCCCTCGAAGGCGTAGCAGAAGACCTCCTGCTCCTGCATGAGCGCTTCGATGGCATCCGTGAGCTGGATCTCACCGCCGGCGCCGGCCGGCGTCTGCTCGAGCTTGGCGAAGATCTTGGGCGTCAGGACGTAGCGCCCGATGATGGCCAGGTTGCTGGGCGCCTGGTCCGCCGCAGGCTTCTCCACCACGCCCCTGATGCGGCTGAGGCGGGCATCATCGTCGTGCCAGGCGGGGTCCACGTCGACGATGCCGTAGCGATGGGTCTCGTCGTGTGACACGGGCATGACGGCCAGCGTCGAGCCGCCCGTGCGCTGGTAGGCCTCCACGAGCTGGCCGATGCAGGGCCGTGGACCGGTCACGACGTCATCAGAGAGGATGACCGCGAATGGTTCGTGACCGACGAGCTCCTTGGCCATGAGCACCGCGTGGCCCAGCCCAAGCTGCTCCTTCTGGCGCACATAGCTCACCTGTGCCATGTCGCCGATACGACGCACCCGGCGCAGCATCTCGATGTCGCCGCGCGCCTCGAGGAGTGACTCCAGCTCGAAGCTGTGGTCGAAGTGGTCCTCGATAGCACGCTTCTGGCTGCTCGTGACGATGATGACCTGCTCGATGCCGGCCGCCACCGCCTCCTCGACGGCGTACTGGATGACCGGCTTGTCCACCAGGGGCAGCATCTCCTTGGGCTGCGCCTTGGTGGCGGGCAGGAAGCGTGTGCCCCAGCCCGCGGCGGGAAAGACTGCCTTACGAACGCGCATCCATCCTCCATGGGCGCTGGCCGGTCCGAGCCCGGACCAGGCGGTCGGCACGAGTGTCTCCGACGCGAGTGGCCCCGAGTGTAGCGCGGGGCGTGGCGGCTCGGCCGTGCCGGTCGGCCGCTCTCAGGGTGCCGCTGGCCCTCTCTCAGGCGGGCTGCGCGCTCGGCTGTTGGGCCGGCTGGCGGTGCACTTGGGCCAGCAGGCTGCCGGCCAGCACGAGGGCCCCGCCAACGAGCTGCACGAGGGCCGGCTGCTCCGCGAGCAGCAGGGCAGCCAGCAGGACCGCCACGACCGGCTCGAGCAGCATCAGGATGGAGGCCCGCGTGGGACCCAGGCGCCGGAAGCCGGCCAGGACCGCTGCGGTCGGGATGGCAAGGCCGATGGTGGCCGCCAGGATGAGCCAGATCCAGGCGCCCTCGGCGGTGAACGGCTCAGCCAGCATCGAGGCCGCGCCTGCGAGGAGCGCGACGCCGACGAACCCGATCGCCTGGATGACCGAGAGAGCCGCGGCCGCCTGGGGGGCCGGGAGCGACGAGTAGCCGCGCCCCGCGATGAGCGAGTGGATGGCCTGGGCGACAGCTGCCAGCAGACCCAGGAGCAGCCCGGTGGCGGACACGTCGGCGTCCCCCTGGCCCAGCATGGGAACCACGACGACAAGCACCAGGCCAGCCGAGGCCAGGGCCAACGCCGCCACCCGCAGCCCGGTGAGCGCCTCATGGTAGACGCGGGTGGCAGCAAGGGCCACGATGACCGGGTAGGTGTAGAAGCAGATGAGCACGAGCGCGATGCTGGCGTACTCGAAGCCCGTGAAGACGGCCAGGTTGATGACCACGTTGAGGATGGCCACGGTGCTGATCTGGAGCCAGTGCTTCGGTGGCACGTCGGCGAAGCGCACCGAGCGGATGAGGCCGAAGCCCAGGGCCAGGGCCACCGAGACGATCAGGATGAGAGCCCCGAGCAAGGCTCGCCAGGTCACGAAGGTGATGGTGGAGATGCCTGCCTCCGTCGCGAAGCGCGAGAGCACTCCGAGCGTGCCGTAGCCGACCGCAGCGATGACGATCAGCGAGGCGCCGGTGGCATTGGAGCGCTTCAGCGTTCGGTCGCCTCGGCGGGCTCGCTCCGGGCACCACGCAGGACGATGCCGGTGAAGGGCACGCGGATCTCGCCGAACGTCTCCGTCGAGACCAGGAAGCCAGCCAGCAGCAGCAGCGCCCCGAGGAGCTTGCCGAGCTGGTACCACTCGGTCGAGCCGAAGCGATTGAGGCTGTCGGTCAAGGCCGGGATGAAGGCGCCCAGTGCGATGAGCAGGGTGGCCGGCACGCGGCTGTTGATCCTGCCGGTCAGCAGGGCCCGCACGGCGTCGGGCAACGAGGCCGCGAAGTTCACGGTGATGGCGATCGGGGCGATGAGGAGGTTGAAGAGGAACTGGTCGCCCGGTTGTCCCGGGTCCAGCGAATAGGCCAGCACGCGTCGCTTGGGCATGAAGACATAGGCCGAGAAGAGCGCCCCAAGGATGAGCGCGAAGGCGCCGGTCACGTTGAGGAACGGGGTCAGCAGGCGCAACTGGGGCGGCAGGATGGCGGCCGTGGGCACGCCCGTCACCGGGTCGAGTGAGTAACCCGGTGCAGGCAGCGTGGCCATGGCCATGAGGACGATGGACAGCAGCGTGGCTCCGCCGACGGCCGCAAGGGCCATCCATGGCCAGCGCCAGTTCTGGAAATAGGTCTCCACGGCCACGGCCAAGGCCAGCACCCCGGCCACGAGGAAGTAGAGCATGGCCACCGTGCTCGCGTCGGCGTAGATCTCAGGGTTGCGGCGCGCCGTGAGGAACGTGAACAGACCGGCCAGGAAGAGGCACAGCGCGAAGCCGAAGCCGAAGCGGGTGCGACCCAGCAGGAAGGCCGTGCCCAGACCGAGCCAGCCGGCCGTCCAGACTGCGCCGGTCAGGTACCAGAGCTGGTAGAGGGGCTCGCTCCAGCCCGCGGCCGCGGCGATGGCCTCACAGCCCACCGCGAGGGCGTAGAAGGCCATGCCCAGCGCCCAGATGAGCTGATAGCCACGACGTCGCACGCGCCACTGGTCCACGAGGAGCAGGGCGAAGACGCCCGCCAGCACGGCGGTCACCGCCGGGATGACGACGTTGGTGTCCATGTCGAGGGGTGGCGGCCGGTCAGGCCGGCTCGAACACGTGATCCTCGCGATGGTTGCCGTCGCAGAGGCCCCAGGCCGGAGGATCGACGGGCAGCGCCACCGGCCGCATCAGCTCCCGGACATCGGAGAGCTGGCACAGGTAGTGACCGCGGCGCCCCGCCCAGGCACGGAAGTGAGCAGCATCGGCATGGAACTGGTGGGGGCCCGGGTTCAACGGCACGTGCTCAGCCCAGCTCGGTGCTGCTTCACGCGCCACGTTGTCCAGGATCGTGACGCGGAAGGGCGTGCCGGCGATGGGTTCACCGCAGCCGGCGCAGCGCTTGGCGTCGTTCTCCGAGAAGACGGTCGGGATCTGGATGCCCATGATCCGGCCGCCGCGGAAGCGGGTGGCGGTCACGACGCGATCGTAGCAGAGGGGTACGGCGATCGGCGCCCAGGGAGCAGGGGCCGACGCGTGGACTCCCGGGATCTGCGGGCCAGCGGCCACGGCGGCACCGTCATCGTGCCACCATGCGCTCGGATGGTGGAGCCCCTGGCGACCGTCACGGCAGCCCAGGCTCCGGGACCCGCGATGGCGCCCGGAGCGGAGCCGTCATCGCCCGCGGCCGGCCCAACGGAGCGCCTGGTGGCGCACATCTGGAGCGCGAGCGTCCTGCGGGTCGTCAACGACCTCACCGAGATCGGGACTGCCCTGGACGATGCCGACGCTCTCATGTGGGTGGACGTCGAGGACGCCTCGGCGGAGACACTGACCGAGCTGGCCGCCATGTTCGGGCTGCACCACCTCGTAGCCGAGGACATCATCGAGCGCAACCAGCGCGCCAAGATCGTCCACTGGGACGACAGCCTGCACCTCGTGATGTTCGCCCTGCACCACGATGGAGACCTCACGAGCAGCGAGGTGGACGTCGTCCTGGGTCCACGCTTCCTGATCACCTCGCATCCGCCCGAGTGGCGCCCGATGGCGGCGCTGGACGGCAACGGCCGCAGCGTCGCGGCGCTCCTCGCGCAGGGCACGGACCTGCTGCTGTACGCCCTCGTCGACGAGCTCGTGGATGGCTGCTTCCCCGTCATCGATCTCATCAGTGACCAGATCGACGAGCTGGAGGTGGACGTCGTATCCGGGAAGGGGTCGGCCGTCGTGGAGCGGCTCTTCCGCGTGCGACGGTCCCTGCTGGAGGTCCGCCATCTCGTGAGCCCCGAGCGGGAGATCCTCAACCAGCTCTCGAATCGCGAGAGCCCCCTGATCAGTGAGTCGCACCGGCTCTACTTCCGTGACGTCTACGACCTCACCGTGCGCATCACCGACGAACTGGACACGCATCGGGAGCTGGCCAGCGGCGTCCTGGACGCCTACCTCTCCAGCATCAACAACAGCCTCTCGGAGGTCATGAAGCGGCTGACCGCCATCACCGCCGTGCTGGCCGGGGTCGGTGCCGCGGCCGGCCTCTTCGGGATGAGCGAAGCGGCAGCAGCTCTTGGCCTCCCGGGAAACCTGGGCTTCTGGGTCGTGACGGGAGTCGTGCTGGCCATCGGCATGGCCGTCTACCTCTACTTCCGACGCATCGACTGGATCTGATCGACGCTGACGGGAGCCCACCTCCACCAAACTGACGAGCACGGATCCGGGGTGTGACCGGCAGCCCCGCAAGGACGCCGCACAGCATCGCGACTCATTGTCTATATTGTCGCCTACACATATAGGGATTATGGGGTAGTCGCTTGGATCTCGGGTACATCGTGCTCCTGCTGCTCATCGGGTTCGTTGCCCAGCTGGTCGACGGCTCGCTGGGCATGGGCTACGGCGTCACGTCGGCCACGCTGCTGGCGACCATCGGGTTCGCGCCGGCGGTGGCCTCCGCCACGATCCACGTGGCCAAGATCGGCACCGGCATCATGTCCGGGACCGCACACTGGCGCTTCGGGAACGTCAACTGGCGAGCCGTCTTCATGCTTGCCATCCCCGGCACGGTCGGGGCGTTCGTCGGGGCCCTGGCCATCAGCTACATCGCCGCAGACGTCGCCGCGCCGTGGGTCAGCGTCATCCTGGCCGTCCTCGGCCTTGTCGTGCTGCTGCGGACCGTGTTCAATCGCAAGGCGGCCATCCACTTCCATGAACCGCGCACCCGGGTGCTCGGCCCACTTGGCCTCGTCGGCGGCTTCATCGATTCGGTCGGCGGTGGCGGCTGGGGGCCGGTCACGACCTCCACCCTGATGGCCGCCAACCGCATGAGCCCCAACCAGGTCATCGGCACGGTCAGCATGTCCGAATTCATGGTGGCCATCGGAGCCAGCGTGGGCTTCCTATTGGCCCTCGGCAGTGAGTCCATCGAGTGGGGTGCCACTGCGCTGCTGCTGCTGGGCGGCGTATTCGCGGCACCCATCGCCGCCTGGCTCGTGAGCCGCCTTGATCACAGGGTGCTGGGCGGCCTCGTGGGCGGCATGATCCTCGTCTACAACGCCGAGAACGTCCTTCAGCTGTTGGGCGTCATGGGCCCTGCAGTCCTGGTCGCACAGGTAGCCATCGTGGGCATCTCCCTGGCCATCTGCGCCTGGGTTCTGCGTGGCCGCCGCCAGGAGCGCCATGACACGCAGCCGGCCGGGAAGCTCGCCGGGGTGCCTGAGCCTCACCTCGAGCAGGCTCCACTCGAACTCGAGGGCACTTCGTAGCCGAGCCCCACCGCCTGAGCGGCGCCCCGTGCTCCGTGTCGCGGTGCTGGTACCCCCAACCGGATTCGAACCGGTGATCTCCACCTTGAAAGGGTGGCGTCCTGGGCCTCTAGACGATGGGGGCCGGAGACTCCGGGAGTGTACCCGAGGCGGCCGCTGGGTCCGTCTGACGCGGGCGCGCCCGGCGCCCTGCTCAGAGCCCCGTGACGATCGCGAAGACGGAGGCTGCCGCGAGCGACATGGCGGCAGCCAGGGCGCAGAGCCCACCGGCCAGGCCACCCAGGAGCGCCCCGCCCGTGCGACCCCGGCGCGCATCGGTCAAGGCCCGTCCCAGGAACCAGGCCGCGACGAACACCAGGCAGAGACCGAAGACGAGCAGCCCGAGCACGGTGAAGGTGATGTTCTGGCCGGAGCGGTCCAGGACCAGGCCGTAGAAGGCCAGGATCCCGGAGAGAACCAGCAGGACGACGACGGCGAGGCGGGCGAGCGTCACGCCGCGAGTATAGGTTCGGCCCGATCGGAAGAACGCGAGGCCGACTCGAGTCGCACGATCCCGCCGTGGCGAGCCGGCAGCTCGACACGGAGCCGGCGGTCGCCCACCAGGCGCGCGTGGCCAGCCTGGCGTTCGCTGCGAAGCAGCGCGAGGTCCGCGGAGGTGAAGCCGACCGGGACGTCGAGGTCCCAGGTGAGCGGCTCGTCAGCGGCGTTGAGGACGCACGCGTAGGCATCATCCTCGTGCTGGCGCAGATACGCCAACGCCAGGCCGTCGGCTCGGAGCAGCGCCAGCTCGCCATCGCGGAGCGCGCGGCTCGAGTGGCGCAGGGCCACCAGGTCAGCCAGCCAGTCGGCCGGCTCGCGATCCCAGGCGGCCGGGTCGGCGGGGAAGGCACGACGGCAGTCAGGGTCCATCAGCCCCTCCATGCCGATCTCGTCGCCGTAGTAGACGCAGGGCGCCCCGGGCAGCGTCATCTGCAGCAGCATGGCCATGCGAACGGCGTCCAGGTCGCCACCGCACAAGGTGCGCAGGCGGGGTGTGTCGTGGCTGCCCAGGAGGTTGAGCTGTGCCGCCAGGACCCCCGGACCGTAGGCGTGCGTCAGCCCATCGATGCGGGACCAGAGCGCGGCGCCATCCAGAGGCCCGAGCCTGCCCTGGTACTCCCAGGGCAGGTCGATGTCGGTCGCCAGGCGGTGCTGGGCCACGAAGCCCAGGATGGCCTCCGTCAGCGGGTAGTCCATGAGGGCGTCGAAGGTGTCGCCTGCCAGCCACTCCGGCTTGACGCTCCAGATCTCGGCCACCAGGTAGGCGTCCGGCCTGACGGCCCGCACCCGTGTCCGGAACTCGCGCCAGAAGTCGATGCCGATCTCCTCGGCCACGTCGAGGCGCCAGCCGTCGATCCCGAAGCGAAGCCAGTGCTCTGCGACATCCAGGACGAGAGCCCGCAGGTGGGGCTCGTCGAGGTCGAGCCTGGGTAGGGCCGCCAGATCCCACCAGGCCTCGTAGCCGAGGACCGCCCGCGAGGCGGCGCCACTTGGCGCGCCGTTCGCCCGCAACGCATCGATGGCTGCCTGCTCGTCCGCGATCGGGAACGCGGTGATCGAGCGCCGGCCGGCGAGGACGCCGGGGTCGAGGTGGAACCACTCGCGATAGGGCGAGTGCGCACCGTTCTCCAGCACGTGATGGAAGGGCCAGAAGCCGCGACCGCAGTGGTTGAAGACGCCGTCGAGGATGACGCGCATGCCGCGGTCGTGGGCCGCGTCGAGCAGCTCGCGCAGGGCCTCGTCGCCGCCCAGCAGGGGGTCCACACAGAAGTAGTCGTCGGTGTGATACCGATGGTTGGAGGCCGAAGTGAAGACGGGGTTCAGGTACAGCGCCGTGATGCCGAGGCTGCGCAGGCGGTCGAGGTGGGCGACGACACCGTAGAGGTCGCCGCCCTTGAAGCCATGTCGCGTGGGCGGCGCCTCCCAGGGCTCCAGCTCGCCGAGAGCCGGGACACGGTCGCTGCGAGCCAGGCGGTCGGGGAAGACCTGGTAGAAGACAGCGTCCCTGGCCCAGGCGGGGATGTCGGATGGCATGCCCGACAGGGTATCCGGGACGCGCGATGGAGACCGCACGGGCGCGCCGAGCGGTCGCTGTCGGACGGTGGCCGTGGGACAATCGAAGCCCATGCTCCAGCTCGTCCGCCAGATGCCGCCAGGGGTCCTCCTCTTCCTGGCCTATGCCTTCGTGGTGCTCTCGATCCTCGGCCTGACGATGCCCGTCGTCATCGACCAGGCCGTGCAGACCCCCGTCACCTTCATCGGCCTCGTCTGGATGGGCCTGCTGGCCTACCTCATCTTCACCATGACTCTCGTGCTGCAGCGCAAGCAGGCCGCCTACGGGCTCTCGCTCGGCCTCACCACGCTGCTCCTGCCGCTGGCAGCCATCGTCTTCTTTGGCGCCGGTGGCTGGATCCTCTCGGTCGTCCTCGTCGTCGCCTTCGGGGTGATGGTCTGGGCCCTGCGCCGGCCGCGCAGCCGCGAGTGGTTCTGCGAGCTGTGACCGCCGACGCATGACCGGTCCGGGGGTGCGCTGGGTCGTCCTCGACGTGGGCGAGACGCTCATCGATGAGTCGCGCATCTGGGCGGCCTGGGCGGACGCACTGGGCATCCCACGCACGACGTTCATGTCCGTGTTCGGATCGCTGGTGGAGCGCGGCCTGAACTACCCGCAGCTGGCCGACTACTTCCCGGTCGACTGGGGCGCCCACCGCCATGCGGTCGATCGATCGATCGGAGGCTTCCGTCAAGAGGATCTGTACCCGGATGCCCTGCCGGCCCTGGCGTCATTTCGTGAGCAGGGCTATCGAACGGCGATCATCGCCAACCAGCCTGCCCAACGGAACCGCGAGCTGCGCGCGCTAGGGGTGGAAGCGGAGGTCATGGCCATGAGCGACGAGATGGGCGTCTCCAAGCCTGACCCTGCCTTCTTCGTCGCTTCCCTGGCCCTCCTCGGCGCCCCCGACCCCGGCAGCGTGGCCTACGTGGGCGACCGCATCGACAACGACGTGGTGCCTGCGGCGGCGGCTGGCATGCGATCCGTGTGGCTGCGGCGGGGGCCGTGGGGCGTCATCCCGCGTGTGGCGCCGGCGCAGGCCCACCTCGTCGTGGCGTCTCTCGCGGAGCTGGCGGAGCGCATCGACGAGGCATGGGGATAGCGATCCTCAGTCGCGCCGAGCGGTGAGGTCGGGCACCGGGTCGGGGATGCCGGCCAGCCTGACGACCTCCTCCCAGAGCCAGCGTCGCTGTGCTGCCGAGAGACGCGTGGATGGCAGCCGATCGAACGGCCGCTCTCGCCGATCGAGATAGAGGCGTCCGCCGCCGAGACCGGCCTCGGGATGGCTGGCCAGCCAGGTGACCGTCTCGATGCCCTGAGCTGGCGTGCGCAGGAGCGGGCCCATGAAGCCGTAGAAGCCTGGCAGCGACTCGGCCAGGCCCGGCGTGTCCGCCCAGCCCGGGTGCATGGCATTCACGCGGACGGCACGACCGCGCAGCCGCCGCCCCCATTCGCGGGTCACGGCCGTGGCTGCCCGCTTGGCCCGCGCGTAGGCGAGGGTTCCGTTGAACTCGCCCTGCTCGAACTGCAGGTCATCGAGCGGCAACGCCTGGCCGTACATGCCACCGGAGACGACCGTGATGACACGCCCGTCGCCGCTCCGCTCCAGCATCGGCAGCAACCCGGAGATGAGCACGAACGGTCCCACGACCATCGTGGCGAAGGTGGCCTCCAGGCCTTCCTCGGTGACCGTGCGCTCGGCGTGGATGGCTCCGGCGCTGTCGACAAGGATGTCCAGCCGCGGCTCTGAGGCCTCGATCGTGGCCACGGCCTCGCGCACACTGGCCAGGGAGGACATGTCCGCCACCACGACCGGGAAGCGCTCTGTGTCACCAGGCCGTTGCGCCAGCTCGGCAGCCGTGGCCGACAGGCGTTCACGACTACGACCGACCAGGACGACCCGGGCACCGAGCGACGCCAGCGAGACGGCGGTGGCACGGCCTAGCCCGGATGTCGGCCCGGTCACCAGTGCCGTGCGGCCGACCAGCGAACCGGGCCGCGGGTCGTGCCAGCCGTAGAGGCGCTGCCGCGCCTGATAGCCGAGGCGGCTGAAGCTGCCCACGACCGTGATCTCGAGCGCGTCGTCGACGAGCCAGCGCAGGTCCATGGGAGGTCAGCCTTCGCCGGCGTCGGGGCCCGTGGCTCTGGTGGCAGCAACCTCGACAGCAGCGCCTCGAGCGGCCAGGGCGTCCAGCTCTCGTTTCATGCCGCTCACGGCGCCCTTGGCGATGCCGGCGAAGGCGCGGCCAAGCAACGGCTGGATGGCACCCAGCAGCCCGGAGAGCTTGATCTCGGCCACGTAATCGACGCGGGTGCCTTCCGGGTCATCGCTGAAGGTGATGATGTCCTGGCTCCAGACACCTGATCCCTCACCGACCAGCACGACCCTGGAGGGTGCCTGATACTCGGTGATGAGGTACTCCATCGGCGTGGTCCGGGTACCCATCTTCACGTCCAGGGCGAAGCGGGCGCCGACACCGAGGTCGCCCTCGTCGATGCGCTTCGACGAGATGGTGTTGGGGTCCCACTCGGCCTGGCGGGAGAAATCGGCCACGTAGGCGAAGGCCGCCTCACGCGGCAGGGGGGTCGTGACATGCTCGACCAGCGTGGTCATGCTCATCCTCCGATCGGTGTAGGGCTTGGACGTTCTACAAACATTGTACTATCCTTAGACAGAAGCGGCGGGGCGCCGATCGCAGGCGAGGGAAGGGCGAGCATCATGGACATCGCGGTCATAGGGTCGGGCGTCAGCGGTCTTTCAGCAGCCTACGCCCTTCGCAACGACCACCGCGTGCGGCTCTACGAAGCGGAGACCGAACCGGGCGGACACGTCAAGACCGTGACCGTGGCCACGCCTGGTGGATCGCTGGCGGTTGATACCGGCTTCATCGTCTACAACGAGCCCACCTATCCGCGCTTCACCCGGCTGCTCGCCGAGCTGGGCGTGGAGACCCAGCCCACGGAGATGTCGCTGGGGCACACCTGCCGCGCCTGCGGCCTGGAGTTCAGCTCGCTGGGGGCGCGTGGCATGTTCGCGCAGCCGTCCAGTCTGCTGCACGCCTCCCACTGGCGCATGATCGCTGACATCCGACGCTTCTACGGCGTGGCGCGCCACCGCCTCGACGAGGACCTCTGGACGCGGGAGACCCTGGGCGCCTTCCTCGACGAGGGCGGCTACGGCATCGCCTTCCGCAACCACTTCCTGGTGCCGGTCGTCTCGGCGGTCTGGTCGACCTCGGCAGCCGAGATCATGGACTTCCCGGTCGACTACCTGCTGCGCTTCCTGGACAACCACGGCCTCATCGGCTTCGGCAAGAGTCATCCCTGGCGCACCCTCAAGGGGGGCTCGAAGACCTACGTTGAGCGCATCCTGGAGCGGTTGCCCGAGGGTTCCGTCCGAGCGGGCGACCCGGTGTCCCGGGTCCTGCGGGACGTCCAGGGCGTGACGGTGGTCACCGGGAGCGGCGCCAGCGATCGCTTCGATGGCGTCATCATGGCCACCCACGCGGACGTCGCACTGGCCCTGCTGTCCGATGCCGACGCAGATGAGCGCGATGCCCTCGAGCGCTTCGAGTACACCACCAACGACGTGGTCCTCCACACGGACGAGTCGATGCTGCCCGGCCGCGCCTGGGCGAGGGGCGGGTGGAACGTGGACACCGTGGACTGCCGGCGGCCTGGGCGGCAGCTGACCATGACCTACTACATGAACCGCCTGCAGCGCCTGCCCGGGGACACCCACTACTGCACGTCTGTCAACCCGGGCGATCTGGTAGACCCCGCGAAGATCATCCTGGCGCGGCCCATGAGCCACCCCAAGTACACCTTCCGCACGCTGGACGGGCAGGCCGCCCTGGGCCGACTGCAGGGGCATCGGCGCACCCTCTACGCCGGAGCGCACCTCGGCTACGGCTTCCACGAGGACGGCTGCCGGTCCGGCTACGAGGCTGCCGAACGTATCGCTGCCGGCATCCTCGCGACGGCCCCCTCGGGCGTTGGGGACGTCGCCGGTCCAGAGTCCGCCACCCTCGTCCCGGCAGGTGCGGCATGACAGCGGTCGCCTCCAGGCCGCGCTCGACAACGGACTCACGGGAATCTGGACCGCACGCCATGCGCTCGCACCTGCTGCACGGCAAGGTCCGTCACCGGCGTTCGCGACCCGTCGAGTATGAGCTCGAGCACGACGTCTTCTACCTCGCGCTCGATCTCTCCGAGATGGATGCCGTGATGGACGGCATGCGCCTTCTCAGCCGCAACCGCGCCAACGTGCTCACCTTCCGCGACCGCGACCACTGGCTCCCGGCAGCGACCGACCTGGCGGCCTCCGTCGATGCACACCTCCGCAACGAGGGCTTCGACCCGACAGGCTGGCGCATCACCTTCATCGCCACACCGCGCATCTTCGGCTACCAGTTCAACCCCGCCAGCCTCTACCTCTGTCGCGACAGCGGGGCTGCCCTGCGAGTCGTCATCATCGAGGTGCATAACACGCACGGCGAGCGGCGCCTCTACACGCTGCGCCCGGAGCGGCGCGGTTCCGGCTGGGTCGACTCGATGGACAAG
>JBFYUV010000078.1:0-6107 GCA_041299865.1 Chloroflexota bacterium | reverse complement strand
TCTGGCTGCCAGCCTTGCCGCTCAGCACCAGTGAGACGGTCGTCACCGAGACGCCCGCGGCCGCGGCCACGTCAGCCATGCGTGCTCGCTCACGTTTCCCTGGTGCCGTCGGAGGCGCTGGCGACGGCGACGTGGCCACCGCTGACTCAGTCGCCAACGCGGCTACGCCCGACGCCGCTCCTTGCGCGTGTCCCTTGCTGACCGAACGGTCCTGGGTCAACGTCCCCCCTCTCGCAGACGATCGCGTCGCGCGCCGGCCCTCCCTGGCCCAACAAGCGCACTCAATCGTTTCAGTAAATCGATACTGTGGCCTTCGGGCCGCGCTTGTCAAGGGGTTTCTCCACATCGCACAGGCGGTCTGGCCGACCGCCAGCACGACACGAGAACTGCTACGGCTCTTCGGAGCGCCGCGGCCTTTCCCTCGCCACCATGAGCTCGACGACGAGCGTGATATCACTGGCTGATGCGGCCGTGCCGCCCACTCAGACCTTGATCTCCACGAAGGGGAGCTGAAGCAGGTCCGCGGCAGCGCGGAAGTCGGCCGCGTGGTGGCCGGTCGCGAGTGCCCAGTGATGACCCACGCCGGACGTGCTCCAGGCGTCCGTCCACACGCCCGGGTCGCAACCAAAGTCGACTCGCGATGTCGTATTGCCGATCTCCAGAAGTGGACCAGGCACCGTCTCGCCCTCGGAGGCGATGAGCGTCAGGGTGCCGTCTCGTTCCTGGCCGACGCCGAGCGTCGTCACCGGCCCATGGGTGACGTCGAACTCGACGCTCACACCCCAGCCTCTCTTGCCGTGATAGACACCGAGGCCGCGTAGGAGCGGCCGCTTCGAGCTGATGGCAAGGTGGGCGGGCCCGTCATGGCCCATCTCCACGACGCCGTCGCTGAAGTCGAGTGCCTGGAACTCGGTGAATGAGCCGCCGGCGCCGATGCGATCGCAGATGAGCATCGCGAGCATCGTGCGCACCTCGTACTCGCCCGCCATCGGGATGCCCCGCATGGTCAGTAGCGACGAGCCCAGGATCATGCCGGCACCCAGGCGCTCGTGGATCTCGCCTTCGAGGCCACGGTGGTAGTAGGCCATCGAGTCCAGGCTGAAGTCTTCGACCAGGCGATCGAGCCCGACTGATACGCGTGCCGCCCAATCGAAGTCCTCATCGTTGACCGAGTCGGCGAGTTCGAAGATCTCTCGGGCCAGCTCCTTGCGCTCTTCGACCTCCTGGTCACGGACCTTGTCGACGCGGACTCGGAGGTCGTCGAACTCGAGCACCTCCATGTGTCCTCCCAGCTGGGAGGAGACGAGCGTCATGTCGGTCGAGACATCGAGCATCCCGGGATACAGGTGTCCCATGAGACCGTGGCGTGCGTGGCGGAGCACTTGACGCACCTTGGCCGCGTTCACCCACTGTTCGATGCGCCGCCAGGCGGCCTCGTGGTGAAGGTGGCCCGAGACAGATCGGAAGGGGATGTCGCTGCGACGAAAGACGTTGGCGACCTCTGGTAGCGGGCACTGGCCGCAGTAGGCCAGCCACTTGCCCGTGTCGAAGCTGGCGTGGTCCATGTGCTCTGATGGCTGCATGTCGATCACCAGCACGGGCGCCTGGGCCCGCTGGGCGATGGGCAGCACCATGCTCGAGGTGAGATACGTGGTGAGGTAGATGACGACCATGTCGCAGTCCGCCGCGCGCAGCCTTTCGGCGGCCGCGGCGCCTTCACGCGGATCGCTGATGAAGCCGACGTCGACGACCTCACAGTCCATTTGCTGCAATCGCCTCGAGACAAACCTCGCCGACTCCTGGAGCTGATCGAGGAGTCCCGGGAACTGCGGCCAGTAGGCGCCCAGGCCCCCGGCTACCAGGCCGATCCGGACGGCCCGATGATGCCTTCGTTCAAGGCGCAGGGACTCACCGACAGCCTCGCTCATCGTCAGACTCCTCGTCATGCTGGCCGGGCCTGTGGCCCTGACCATGGGTGGGTCAGGTGTGTCGACCCCGATCCGCGTCATGGTAGGAGCTTCCGTCGCGCACCCGCCGGTCCGTCGGGGCGACAGGTACGACGGCCTCCCTTGAGGGGGCGCTACAGCCCTTCCGACGGTCGGGTGCTTGCCGAACCATGCCCTTCATGAACGACCAGCCGGCCACGCAGACGGTGGCGGACGCGCCGACCTCCCGCCGTCGGTTCCTGGACACCCTCGACTTCCGTCCGGTCGCCAGGCCTTGGATGCGCTGGGGAGCGTTCCTGTGGGAGGAGACCGTCGAGCGCTGGAAGCAGGAAGGGTGGGACGGCACCCCGCTGGACGACCTGTTCGGCCTGGACCGCCTGCTGCGCGTCGACCCGTGGTACGGGCCAGTCCCGGAGTTCGAGTACCAGGTCGTGACCGAGGACGACGAGACGGTCACCTACGTGAACCACGAGGGCATCGTGATGCGCGAGTTCAAGCTGCAACACGATCGGAGCATGCCGCAGTTCGTGAAGTTCCCTATCGAGAGCGCGGAGGAGTTCGAGGAATTCGCGGCGCAGCGGCTGGCGCTCAACGCCGCCGAGCGGCTCGGTCCGGACTGGCGCGCCATGGTCGCTGCCGGGCGGGTGCAGGCGTCGGTCGGCCGGGGTGAGCTGAGCCAGCAGGAGCAGCCCACGAGCGGCCCGCTGCCGGCGCCAGAGGAATGGCCGCGGAAGTGCTGGGCCGACCGCTGGGGCGGGTTCTTCGGCCCGCTCCGAAACCTGATGGGCTGGGAACGGTTGTGCCTCGCGTTCTATGACCAGCCCGCCCTGCTGGAACGGATGATGGAGGAGCGGGCCGACCGGATCATCGAGATCACGGGCGCGGTGCTCGAGCACACCCGCATCGACGTGTTCTGGTTCTGGGAGGACATGGCCTACAACGGCGGCCCGCTCGTCGGGCCCGAGCTGTTCCGCACGTTCGCGCTTCCCCACTACCGCCGCGTCTGCGACTGGCTTCGTCGACAGGGCATCGAGCACATCGGCCTCGACAGCGACGGCAACATCACCAAACTCATCCCGCTGTGGCTGGACGTGGGCATCGATCACCTGTGGCCGTTCGAGGTGCAGGCGGGCATGGATGTGGTGGAGGTACGCCGCGAATACGGCACGCAGCTCGGCATCGTCGGCGGCCTGGACAAGCGCGTGCTCGTGGAAGGTGGCGAACGCATGCGTCGGGAGGTCGATCGCATCGTGCCGCTGGTCGACCAGGGAGGCTACATCCCGGAGATCGACCACAGCGTGCCGCCGAACGTGTCCTGGGGGAACTTCTGCGACTACATCGATTATCTGAAGCTCCGCCTGGGATGGAGCGGGTGAGGCGCAGCCGGACAGGGACGAGGTAGCCCACCGGCATGGTCTCACCAGCGCCCGCGCCCGCGTCGACCGCGTCGCCATCCGTGCCTGAACGGGCCGCCCCTGCGGCCATCCTCGAGGTCGAGCACGTCACGGTCGAGTTCCCCGGCGTCCGCGCCCTTGACGACGTCCATTTCGACGTCCACGGTGGCGAGGTCCACGCCTTGGTGGGGGAGAACGGTGCGGGCAAGTCCACCCTCCTCAAGGTGCTGGGCGGCGTCTACACGCCAACCCGCGGGCGGCTCCGCCTGGCCGGCGTCGAGTACGCGCCCGCCCATCCGAGCGACGCCATCGCCGGCGGCATCGCGGTCATCTACCAGGAGTTCACGCTCTTCCCCGACCTGACCGTGGCCGAGAACGTCTACATCGGCCGCGAGCCCATCTCAGGCCGCACGCGAGGCATCCGCTACGCCCGCATGCGGGAGGGCTGCCGGGAGGTCTTCGGCATGCTGGGCGTGGACATCGACCCGGACGCCCGCGTTGCCGAGATCGGTGTGGCCGCCCAGCAGCTGGTCGAGATCGCCAGGGCGCTCTCCACGGAGGGCCGCGTCATCGTCATGGATGAGCCGACGGCCGCGCTCAACAGCACGGAAGTGTCCCGTCTGCTGGGGGTCGTGCGGCACCTGAGCGACGAGGGCCGCGCCGTTATCTACGTCAGCCACCACCTCGAGGAGGTCTTCCAGGTGGCCGACCGAGCGACCGTCCTGCGGGACGGCCGCAACGTGGCCACGTTGCCGATCGCCGGTACCACCGAAGGCGAGCTGGTGCGCCTCATGGTCGGTCGGGACGTGGCCGCCTTGGCCCATCGCGAGGCATCGCAGCCGGGCGAGGTCATGCTCCGACTGAGCGATCTCTCGGCCGGGTCCCTGCTGCGCGACATCGACCTGGACGTGCGCCGCGGCGAGGTCCTGGGGATCGGCGGCGTGGCAGGCGCCGGCCAGACCGACTTGACGCAGGCCATCTTCGGTGCGCTGCCCATCCGCGCCGGCAGCATGGAGCTGGACGGCCGACCGTTCCGGCCGAGGACGCCTGGCGAGGCGCTCGACGCGGGCATCGGCTTCCTGCACGAGGACCGCAAACGAGCCGGCATCCTGCCCGACCTGTCTGTCCAGCAGAACATCAGCATCTCCGTGCTCGAGCGCATCCGCCAGGGACTGTTGCGACTGCTCTCGATGCGTCGCGAGCGTGAGCTGGCGACCGAGGAGATGTCCAGGCTGCGCGTCAAGGCCCGCGGCCCGGACCAGTCGGTGGCCGAGCTGTCCGGCGGCAACCAACAGAAGGTCCTCCTGGGCCGGGCGCTGGCCCCGGGCGGCAAGGTGATCCTGCTCAACGAGCCGACGCGGGGCGTGGACGTCGGCGCCCGAGCCGAGATCCACGTGCTCATCGATCGGCTCACCACGTCCGGCACGGCCGTTCTGATGATCAGCTCCGACCTGCCCGAGCTGGTGGGCATGAGCGACCGCGTGGTGGTGCTCTCGGGCGGCCGGGTCGTGGGCCGCCTGGTCGGCTCGACTCTCACGGACGAGAACGTCATCGCCTGCGCCACCACGGGCGCGCGTATCGGCGTTTCGGCGTGAGCACCATCGAGGCGACGCCCGCGTCCGGGACGCCGGGCGGTCCGGCGCTTGCCGAGCGCATCGCCAAGGCCGTCGGCGCCGTCCCTCTGCTCCTCCCGCTGGCGGCGTTGTTCATCGTCCTGTCGATCGCCGCGCCGGCCTTCCTGACCCCCGCCAACCTGGAGAACCTGCTGGTCCAGGCGAGCATCGTGGCCATCCCCAGCCTCGCCATGATGATGTGCCTGGCGATGGGAGAGTTCGACCTCTCTCTCGGCTCGGTGGTGGCCTTCAGCGGGGCCATCACCTGCACGCTCATCCTGAGTGGCACCCCGACGCCGCTGGCCATGGGCGCAGGGCTCATCGCTGGTGCCTGCGTCGGCCTCTTCAATGGAGTGGTCGTGACGCGCCTTCGGGTCACCCCCTTCATCGCCACGCTCGCGACAGCTGTCATCGTGCGCGGGCTCACCCTCGTCTACACCAACGGGCACGACGTCATCGTCTCGGACCCCGCCTTCAAGCTGCTGGTGGGAGCTCGTCCGCTGGGCATCCCCATGCCCATCGTGCTCGCCGCCATCATCGTCCCGCTGGCCTGGTGGCTCCTGAACCGCATGCGCTTCGGCCGCTGGGTGTGCGCCATCGGCAGCAACCGGGAAGCGGCCGGAGTAACCGGTCTGCCGGTGGACCGGACGCGGGTGCTCGTCTACGTCCTGGTCGGTCTGGGGGCCGGCCTCTGGGGCCTCTTCATCAGCTCCCAGCTGCAGAAGGGCTCCGGGCTCCTGGGCATCGGCTTCGAGCTGACGGCCATCACCGTGGTGATCATCGGCGGCACCAGCCTGACGGGCGGGCGGGCGACGGTGGCCGGCACCGTGCTGGGCGCCCTCATGCTGGAGACGATGCGCAACGGCCTCAACCTGCTCAACGTGCCACCCGCCTACCAGCGCATCAGCGTCGGCGTCGTGCTGGTGGCCGCCCTGGCCCTCCTGGGTCTTCGCGGTCGGACCGGTCGAGAGGGCAGGGCATGAACGCTGAGCGGTGGACCCGGCCCTGCGCCAGGCGGCCCGTGGACACCGGGGGGCGGCCGTGAACGAGCCGGGCGCCCTGGTCATCGAGCCGGCCGAGCCGACCCCGCCACGCACTCGCTCGCTGGGCCGCTTCTGGGAGCAGTGGGGCATCGCGCTCGTGCTGCTCGTCCT
>JBFYUV010000077.1:0-4219 GCA_041299865.1 Chloroflexota bacterium | reverse complement strand
GGGTTGGCCTCGATGTGGGGCTCGGTCTGGTACGTCGCCGTCCCGTAGTCGCGAGTCACGAGGATGTTGCGTGAGAAGGCCGGGCCGGGTTCGCGGTACGGCACGGGCGCGCCGGCTCCGGCGGCCTGCATGCGCGGAGACGGCGCTCCGGCAGCGGTGCCCAGGTCGGGCCCGGTCAGGGGGTCGCTGCCCGGCATCTCACCCATGCCGGGATCGAGGCCCTCGGTCCTGAGCCAGGAGCGACCGGAGAGCATCGGTCCCACAGGCGCCAGCAGATCCGATGGGCGCGCAGCGAGCAAGGGGATGACGGACGATCCGAGAGAGCCCTCCTCACCCTCCTCCGCGGCAGCGGGGAGCGCGGTGGTGGCAGCCAGAAGGGCCGCCAGCCCGAGGACGGCAGGCCACGAGGGTCGTGGGGTGGTCATGGGTCTCCTTGTCCGGCACTCCGATGGGAGAGCATCAGCGTCGCTGGCGGGATGAACGGCCCGGATGTCTCAACGCACCCGGTCGATGACGGTCAGGATCCCGTCCAGCCGATTGGCGACGGACAGGAGCACCTCGTTGCGGAACTCGCTCATGGTCGTATCGAAGGCGCTGGCTCCGCTGTTCACGAAGGCCTGTGCGGCCTCGGCATCAGAGGCGTGATCGTCGAAGCGCCAGTCCAGGAAGGCCGGCGCAGCCTCTCCGAGACGGTCCACGAGCTGGCCCAGGTGTGCCGGGTCGGCCGCCAGTGCCAGCGAGCGCATGCGCTCGAGCTGTGCCTCAGCCTCAGGTCGTGTCTCCGGGAGCTCCTTGCGAAGCTCGAAGAGGAGCTGGCGATCAGCCTCCATGGGCTCGTACGCGTCGTTGAAGTGGCCCAGCGTCCGCGCCATCTGCTCGCGCTCGACGGCCAGGTCGTCCAGGGCTTGCTGCAGTGACGAATTGTCGGCTGACAGCTCGTCGAAGCGCAGTCGGAGGTCGTCAAGCTGGGCACGCAGGTCAGCGGTCACGGCCTCCTCGGAGACCTGCCCGCCGGTCGCCAGTTCCGGGTCTGACGACCCAGTGGTACTGGTGTCCGCCGCCAGCATCGTGGACCCGGACACGAGGAGCAGAGCCGTCACGGTCAGTCCGACCGCCAGCCCACGTCCACGTCGAGGGGATCTCGTCAATGACATCGCCAGAGGCACCTCTTCGGCCTTGTAGGTCCGGGTCGGGCGTCCCGGTGGGGGGATCTGTCGCGGGGCCGTCTCTCCACCCGGCCCCGATGTCGCGCGAGCCTACACCGGATAGCGCGGAATCGCACCCACCTGGTGTGTCGATCCTGTGACGGGCCGGGGACGTGTCAGGAACGGAATCCGGGCCGCAGCACCAGGGCCAGCAGACCGAAGCCGGCCACGATGAGCGCCGCATCGAAAGCTGCGGCATCGTCGAGGCCGCGGTCCAGGGCGTTCATGTAGACGAGCACGTTGAGCATGAAGACCACCAGCGTCAGCCCGCCCCAGAACGTGGCCACCAGGTCGAAACGTCGTCGTGCCGCCATCAGCGCTCCGCTGGCGATGAGGGCGGCCGGGAAGAGCCAGCCCGTCGGGAAGAGCGAGGACTGCACGCCCCCGAAGACGAAGGCGATGGCCAACAGGAAGCCCAGTCCGAGGTATGCGAGGCCCGTTACGAGCAGCGCGGTCGCCCAGGCGGTTGCCGGTCGGGGGAGGGGTGGCGGGGTCGGTTCGGTCATCGTGGCTATCCTATCGGCCTCGTGCCCTCCGTCATGCCCGGGAGCCCAACCATGCTCGCCGACCGTCAGCCAGCCATCCACGCGACCCCTGCTCACGCAGCATGGATCGCGAGCCTGACCCTGCTCGCGGCGCTCCTCGTGACCCTTGGGCTGCTGGCCTCCCAGCCAGCGAGGGTCCGCGGTGCGGATGAGGCCCGACACGTCTCCTTCATGGTCTTCGGAGACCCCGCTGAGCTGGCAGCCTACCGATCCCTGGAGGCCGCCTTCGAGGCCGTCCACCCGGAGATCGACGTCGAGCTCATCCACATCCCGGGCCAGAGCGACTACCGGCTGCGCCTGGGGGCCGACTTCGCGGCCGGCAGCCCGCCGGACGTGGCCCTCATCAACTACCGCCGCTATGCCGCCTTCGCGGCCCGCGGCGTGCTCGAACCGCTGGAGTCGTACCTGCGCGCCAGCGATGTCATCGCCGAGACCGACTTCTACCCCGAGGCCGTGGCGCCCTTCCGCTGGCGCGGCGAGTTGATGTGCCTGCCCCAGAACATCTCCAGCCTCGTTGTCTACGTCAACGAGGACCTCTTCGAGGCCGCCGGCCTGCCCCTGCCGGCCGACGACTGGACGTGGGACGACTTCCTGGCTGCCGCGAAGGCTCTCACGTTGGACCACGACGGCGATGGCCGGATCGACCAGCACGGCCTGGGCATGGAGGTCTCGCTGCCGCGCCTGGCGCCCTTCGTCTGGCAGAACGGCGGCGAGATGGTGGTCCTCGATGAGGGCCGGCGACCCATCCGCCTGGCCCTCGAATCGCGCGCGGCGCGTGAGGCCGTCGAGTGGTTCGTGGCGCTCCAGGCCGAGCACGGCGTGGTCCCCGATGCTCTCGCCGAGGCCGCCGAGTCCAGCGAGAGCCGCTTCCTGGCCGGCCGCATGGGCATGTTCCTCGACAGCCGACGTGCCGTGCCCAGCTTCCGCGACATCGAGGCCTTCGAGTGGGATGTCGCGCCGTTGCCGCGGCGCGAGCAGGCCGCCGGCATCCTTCACACGGATGCCTACTGCATGGCCGCTGCGGCGCAGGACAAGGACGCCGCCTGGACGTTCATCGAGTTCGCCAACTCACCCGAGGGCCAGGCCATCGTGGCCGCGTCCGGCCGCACGGTGCCGTCGCTGGTCGAGGTCGCGGAGTCGGCGGCATTCCTTGACGCCGAGGTGCCGCCGGCCAGCAGCCGCCTCTTCCTGGACGGCATCCCCGTCCTGCGTGGTGTGCCCGTCATGGCCGGCTGGGTGGACATCGAGGAGGTGGCCGGCGACGAGCTGGAGCGTGCCTTCTACGGCCAGGCCACGGTCGACGAGGCCATCAGCGCCATGATCTCCCGGACGCTGCCCTTCTTCAGCGGCGAGGAAGGCTGATCCGGGGCCCGGCGGGCCGCTGATGATCGGAGCCCCATGAGGCGCATCTCGCTGTCCTGGAACACCGGCCTCTGGCTGATGCTGGCGCCGTATCTGCTGGGCACGCTGCTGCTGGTGGCGCTGCCAGCCCTCATGTCCGGCGTGCTGGCCTTCACGTCCTATGACGCACTCTCGCCGCCGGTGTTCGTGGGCTTCGCCAACTTCCGACTGCTGGCCGCCGACCCTATGGTCACGACGGCCTTCGCCAACTCGTTGTTCTTCATCCTGCTGGCCGTGCCGCTGCGGGTCCTGGGCGCCCTGGCATTGGCGCTGCTGCTCTTCCGGCCCCGACGCGGGGTGGGTGGCTACCGGGCCGCCGTGTATCTGCCCACGATCATCCCGGACGTGGCTTTCGCGCTCATCTGGCTGTGGATCTTCAACCCGCTCTACGGGCCGGTGAACCAGGCGCTCGCCGCCCTGGGCCTGCCCATGCCGGCCTGGCTGGCGGACGAGTCCACGGCCCGTTACCCCTTCGTGATCATGGCGCTGTTCACGATCGGTGAGGGCTTCGTGATCCTCCTGGCTGCCCTGCGGGGTCTGCCGCGCGAGACGCTCGACGCCGGCGCCGTGGACGGCGCCGGACGCTGGGCCACCTTCCGCTACCTGACCTTGCCGCTGCTCCTGCCCTGGCTGGTGCTGCTGACCTTCCGCGACATCATCCTGAGCTTCCAGCTCACGTTCACGCCGTCCTTCGTCATGACCGGCGGCGATCCCTACTACGCCACGCTCTTCGTGCCGCTGCTGACCTACGAGGAGGCCTTCGACCGCTTCCGCTTCGGGCCGGGCTCCGCGCTCATGCTGCTGGTGTTCCTGCTCAGCGGCGCGCTCATCGTGGCCACGTACCTGCTCTTCCGACGACGCGGGTTCACGGGCGATGTCTGAGCCGGGCAGCCCAGGTCGCTCAGGCCAGGATGCGCCCGCGGCGGGGCGGCGTCAGCGTGCCATCCGTGACCTGCGCGGCCACGTCGTGCCGCTCCTCGTGGCCGTCCTCTTCCTCCTGCCGCTGTGGTGGATGGTGACGGCCTCGCTGCGCCCGCAGGGCCTGCCGCCGGCGCAGACCGTCGAGTG
>JBFYUV010000075.1:0-4092 GCA_041299865.1 Chloroflexota bacterium | reverse complement strand
CATGACGCTGGCGATGCCGAACTCTGTGCCGGTGCGGCGGATGAGCTCCAGCATCTCGTCGCGGCCCGCGGGGTCCAGGCCATTGGTGGGCTCGTCGAGCAGCAGGAGACGGGGATCGTGGACGAGCGCTTGGGCCAGCTTCACGCGCTGCTTCATGCCCGTCGAGTAGCCACCCATGGGCCGGTAGCGCTCCTCGAAGAGGCCCACGTGGCGCAGCACGTCTGAGGTGCGCTCCCGGGCGTTGGTGCGTGGCAGCCCGGACATGCGCGCCATGTGGTTGACGAACTCGCTGGCCGAGATGTCGACCGGCAGGCAGTCGTGCTCCGGCATGTAGCCGACCCGCTGGCGGATGGCCAGCCCCTGGGTGGCCACGTCGAGGTCGAAGACGCGCGCCGAGCCGCCGCTGGCTTCCAGCAGGCCCAGCAGGATCTTGATGAGCGTGGACTTGCCGGCCCCGTTGGCGCCGACGAGGCCCACCACGCCCGGCTCGATGGCGACCGTCAGGGCATCGAGCGCCATGACACCGCCGGGATAGCGCTTGGTGAGTCGGTCGAGGCTGACCAGGGACATGTGAGGCGAGTCTATCGGGTTGTGGGAGCCACGCACCGAGTTCCGGTCCACACCGTGGGCACCGACGCCGCTTCCCAGGCCGGAGGCCTCGGCACGGATACGGATTCCCGGAATGAGCGAACGAGGAGGGGCCCAAGCGCCAGGTCGGTGCGCTCCGCGGACCGCCGGGGTGCGATCCGCGGAGGCCGTGGGGCTCAAGCGCCCCCTCGCCACGCTCAGCCCGAGCGCCCGGGGGGGTCTGCCCAGCCGCACCACTGCCCCGCGGCTGGCAGGACGGCCCGACTGGCCCGGTCTTGTTCGGCCATTCTGGGAATGTGGCGTCCGCGAGCCATCGAGCCGCAGCCGCCAGCCCGATGGTCCCCCGAGTGCCCCGGTTTGGTCGGTTGGACGGCCGCAGCCGCCCAGGCGCAAGATGTCGTGGCAGGGACGGTCCCGCTCGCAGGGAGGAACAAGCATGCCGGCCGTGCCCACGAGGGAGATCGTCCAGGCTGCGTTTGCGGCACGCTACGCCGTTCCGGCCATCAACATCGTCGATGGCCTGACGATGGAGGCGGTCCTGGCCGCCGCGGACGAGCTCCGTGCGCCGCTCATCATCCAGACCTCCGTCAAGACCGTGCACTCCATGGGCATCGAGGTCCTGACCGGGATGTGGCCACCCATGGCCGCCCGGGTCTCCGTGCCCGTCTCGCTGCACCTCGACCATTGCCCAGACCGCACACTCATCAGCGCCTGCCTGGCGGCCGGCTGGTCGTCGGTGCTCTTCGATGCCTCCGAGCTGCCGGTCGAGGAGAACCTGCGCCAGTGCCGCGAGGTGGTGGCGGAAGCCCATCGCCTCGGGGCGGACGTCGAGGGTGAGATCGAGGGCATCAGGCGCGTGGAGGAGGGGGGCGCCGCGGCAGGCCCGGACCCACAGTCGCTGGAGGTCGCGGTCGACTTCATCCGCGCCTCGGGCGTCGATCTCTTTGCGCCGGCCATCGGCAACGCCCACGGCCTCTACACGGAGACGCCCGTGCTCGACCACCAGCGCGTCACGGACATCGTGGCCGCTACAGGTGTGCCCCAGGCGCTCCACGGCGGCACGGGCCTCTCCGCTGAGCAGTTCGCGGACCTCATCGCCCGCGGCTGCGCCAAGGTCAACGTCTCGACAGCCCTCAAGATCGCCTACATGCAGGCCAGCCGCGGCTATCTCGCCGCCTACCCCGAGGCGGCAGATCCGCCGAAGCTCTTCCACGTGGTCCGCGAGGCCGTCATGGAGATGGCGCGGCAGCACATCCGCCTCTTTGGCGCGGAGGGTCGCGCGTGAGCGGCGACGGGGACCCGACGGCGCCAGGGACGAGCGCGCGCGCCCTGGTCTTCGACTGCGACGGCGTCCTCGCCGACACCGAGCGCCACGGCCACCTGCCGGCCTTCAACCGGGTCTTCCGAGTTCGGCCTGCCGGTGCGCTGGTCGGAGGAGGACTACCGCCTGGCCCTTCGCATCGGCGGCGGCAAGGAGCGCATGGCGAGCCTGCTCACGCCAGCCTTCGTGGCCGCCGCCGGCCTGCCCGCCGACCGCGACGCGCAGCTGGCCGAGGTAGCGCGCTGGCACCGACGCAAGACGGAGGTCTACGTCGAGCTCGTGGAGGACGGCCGCATCCCGGCGAGGCCCGGCGTCGCCCGATTGGCGGGGGAGGCCGCCGCGGCCGGGTGGCGGCTGGCAGTCTGCTCGACCTCGGCCGAGCCCTCGGTGCGCGCCATCCTGGCCATGGCTGTCGGGTCGGAGGTGGCGGCCGACTTCGTCGTGCTGGCCGGCGACGTCGTGGCGCGCAAGAAGCCGGCCCCGGACATCTACGAGCTGGGCGTCGCGCGCCTCGGCCTGCCGCGGGTCGCCATCGCCGTCGTCGAGGACTCGCGCCAGGGGTTGCTGGCCGCCGTCGGGGCCGGACTCACGACCATCGTGACCGTCAACGAGTACACCCGCGAGGAAGGCTTCGACGAAGCGGCGCTCGTGGTCACCTCGCTGGGCGACCCGGACGGCGAGCGCAGCGCGGTCCTGGCTGACCCGCTCGGCGTCCGCCCGGGCGACTGGCTGACCTTGGCAGATGTCGAGGCTTGCCTGACCGGGCAGCCCGACTGACCCTCGCGCGACCAGGCATGCCGTCCACAGTCCGCCCCGGTCTCTGCGAGGTCAGCCTCCGCGTCATCGCCGCTGGCCAGGCTGCCAGCGGCGCCTTCGTGGCCAGTCCCACCTTCAGCCAGTACCGCTTCGCCTGGCTCCGCGACGGCGCTTTCATCGCCGAGGCCCTCGACCTGGTCGGAGAGCTGGGACGAGCGGCCCGCTTCCATGCCTGGGTGGCGGGGATCGTGCTCGGCTCGGCCGATGGACTGGAGCGTGCCATCGTCAAGGCACGGAGCGGCGAGGTGCCCTCGACAGACGAGTACCTCCACTGTCGCTATGGCATCGACGGCCGCCGCTCCGAGGGCCAGTGGCACACCTTCCAGCTCGACGGCCCGGGCATCTGGCTGTGGGCGGTGGCTCACCACGCCCATCACGGCGGGCATCTTGGCGGTGCCGTTCACGATGCCGTGCGCCTGACCGCCCGATACCTGGCTGCGACCTGGCCGTTGCCCTGTGCGGACGCTTGGGAGGAATTCCCGGAGCGCGTTCATACCAGCACGCTGGCCGCCATCCGGGCGGGCCTGGATGGCGCTGTCACCGTGGCCCCCGACCTTGCCGGCGAGACCGAGGTCGCGGGCACCCGCGCGGTCATCAGCGCCCGACTCTCCACCTCGGACGGCCCGTATACGAAGTGGCAGGGCAGCCACTCCGTGGACGCCAGCCTGCTCTGGATGGTGGCGCCCTACGGCTCGGTGGCGGTCAGCGAGCCACGCTTCGCCGCCACGCTGGCGCGCATCGAGGATGAGCTCATCGACGTCGACGGCGGCCTGCACCGCTACCGCGAGGACACCTTCTACGGTGGCGGAGCCTGGCCGGTGCTGACGGCGGCCTATGGGCGGGTCCTGCTCCGCCGCCGTGCCCCTGGTGACCTGGACCGGGCCCGCGCTGCCCTGCGCTGGATCGAGGCACAGGCGGACGCTCGCGGACTCCTGCCGGAGCAGGTCGCCGGGTGCGCCTTCGCTCCGCGCCACATCGAAGAGTGGCGCCAACGCTGGGGTGAGTCGGCCCGCCCTCTGCTCTGGTCGCACGCCGCCTACCTGGCACTGCACGCCGAGCTCGAGACAGTCGGAAGGGGATGATGCGCCCACTTGGCACCTGGACCGGTCCGGCGACGATGCTACCGTCGCCCACGACGATGCCCGCCCATTGAGGTCGCCAGGATGCCCATGAAGGATGCCGTTCCCCGGGCCATGGTGCGCTTCGGCGTGCTGGCCGAGATCACCGTCGTCGGCCGCAGCAGCGGCCAGCCCCGCACGGCGGTCATCAACAAGGCAGCGGCACCGGGTGGCGGCTGGTACGTGGCCGCCGGCAAGGACTCGCACCAGTGGTCCAGGAACCTGCAGGCGGCGGGCCACTGCAGGCTG
>JBFYUV010000073.1:0-3059 GCA_041299865.1 Chloroflexota bacterium | reverse complement strand
GCTGGTGCCGCAGGCTGGGTCCGAGGCGCCGACCGCGGAGCCTATCCCCGAACCGACCCCAAGGGACCCCAACGGGGATGCCAAGTCGAAGCCGACTCCTGAACGTGAGCCGGCAGCTGAGTCGACGCCGGAGCCCACGGCTGAACCGACCAAGGAGCCCACGGCTGAGCCGACCAGGGAGCCCACGGCCGAGCCGACCAGGGAGCCCACGGCCGAGCCCACCAGGGAGCCGGCCAGGGAGCCAGATCCCACGCCGACGGCCACACCCGAGCCGACCAGGGACCCAGGTCCAACGCCCGAGCCCACGCCAGAGCCGACGGTCACGACGGCCAGGGAACCAGATCCCACTCCCGAGCGGACCCCGGAGCCCACGCCCGAACCCACACCCGAGCCGATCTCTCAGCCTGCCGACGAACCCTCAGTCGAGCCCGACGCCAGCCCGGCAGCCGGCTGATCCCGGCCGCCCGTCGATGGGCCGCCTCGGCATACCCCGGCGGCCGATCAGTTGTTGGGCTCGTCCACCTCGATGCTGGTGAGGCGGAAGGTGAACGGCGCCTCAGCCTCGTCGAAGTGCAGCGTCGCCCCCTCGGCGACCGATCCCTTGGCGAGCAGCGGCCAGTGGAGCTCCACGGAATCGGTGTCGATGCCCGATTCTTCGCCGACCTCTAGGTAGACGTCCGTAACCCGTTGGGCGTGCGCCTCCGTGGCGTGCTCCACGACGATCTCCAGGATGCGTTCCGTCACTCCGGCTTCATGCATCGATGGTCCCCCTTCCCGCTATGGCGAGCGGCGCCCCCGCAGCGCCTCCTCCACCGCCGCCGCGGCGACCGGGACGGCCGCCTCCACGACGTCACTCAACTCCTCGCCGAAGACATCGCCACGCTCGATGACGATGCCCACGACGTCGATGTCCGTGGGCAGCTCGGCACCCATCGCCCGGCCCGCCTCCAGCGCCGCCGGAAGCGACGCCGAATGCGTCGAATCGAGGTGGCTCGCGAGGCCTGTTTCCACCTCCGCGAGCGGCCGGCACCAGACGCTGCCCGGCGCAGCCCCTGGATCGATGACGGCATCCACGATGATGGCGCGCCGGTAGCCGACCATGATCTCCATGAGGCTCACGCCACCCACGCAGGCCTGCTGCAGGCTGGCATCGCTATGGTCCATGCTGTCCAGCTCGTCGATGACGCGCCAGCCGACCCCGTCATCGCCCAGGATGGGGTTGCCCAACCCGACCACGAGGGTGTCCCCGGGCTCAGCGAAGCGCAGCCCATAGGCCTCGCCGGCGCCGAAGGCGCTGGTCACGACCGGACTCTGCCGTTCACCGACCTGTCGTTCCACTAATCACGGCGCAACTCCCGCAGCGGGTTGCCGTCCTGGTCGCGGATGGTGACGATCATGGGCATCTGGCCCGGCATCGTGTGCGTGGCGCAGCCGAAGCAGGGATCGTAGGCTCGGAAGCCCATCTCGATCCGATCGAGCAGGCCCTCCGTCACCACGGTTCCCTTGGAGATCAGGCTGCGGGCGGCCTTGTCCACGGACATGGCGATGGGCCCGTAGTTGTTGGTCGTGCCCACGATGAGGTTGACGCGGGTGATGACCCCGTTCTCGTCGGTCCAGTAGTGGTGGGTGAGCGTGCCGCGTGGTGCCTCCACTGTGCCCACGCCTTCGGTTGGGACCTCCGTGGGGATGGCCCGCACGTGTGGCGAGGTGATCTCCGGGTCGCGCGCCAACTCCAGCACGGTCTCTGCCCCCTGCATGAGCTCGATGAGGCGGGCCCAGTGGGTGGCACCCCGCCCGTGCACGGGCGTGCCGTCAGGCGAGAGCGTGGCGAAGTACTTCTCGTAGGCTGCCTGGGCGCGTGGCGTGGCCATGCCGGAGGCCGCGTTGAGGCGTCCCAGCGGCGCGACCGTGTAGATGCCCGAGTCCTTGCCGTCAACGAGGCCCTTCCAGCCCACCTGCTTGAGGTAGGGGAACTTCAGGAAGGTCCAGGGCTCCACCTTCTCAGCGATCCAGTCGCGGTAGTCCTTGGGCTCGTAGCTGCCCAGCACCTCGCCGTCCGGAGCCACCACCTTGATCCGGCCGTCGTAGAAGGTGACCTTGTCGTTGGCGTCGACGAGGCCCGCGTAGTAGGTCTCGTGGCGGTAGAGGTCGCCCCTGACGAGCTCCTCGATGGAGCCGTCCTCGGCGAACATCTTGTCGAAGAGGTCCAGGCTGAAGCCGGCGAAATCGACCATGTACTGGCCGAGCTGCTCGATCTCCTGCCGCTCCTCCTCGCTGATGGCCTTGGTCTGCCCGCCCGGAACGCCGGTGCAGGGATGGATGCGCCTGCCGCCGATGATCTCGATGACGCGGTGGCCGGCATGGCGGGCGTCGATGACCTTCTTGCCTACCTCCGCGCCGACCTTCTTGACGACGCCGAGGATGTTGCGCTCGGCCGCCGGGGCGTCCGGACCCATGATGAGGTCCGGTCCGGAGAGGACGTAGAAGTGGGTGGCGTGGTCGGTGACGTAGAAGGCGTTGTAGAGCAGCTCGCGCAGCAGGCGGCCGGTCCGCGGCGGCGTGACCTTGTAGACGGCGTCAGCCGCCTTGGCGGCAGCCATGTGATGGGCCTCCGGGCAGACGCCGCAGATGCGGTTGGTCAGCGCCGGCATGTCCTCCACGGGACGGCCGACACAGAACGACTCGAAGCCCCGCAGTTCGGGGATCTGGAAGTAGGTGTGCGCGACGTCGCCGGCTTCATCGAGCAGGATCTCGATCTTGCCGTGACCCTCAAGGCGTGTGACGGGATCGATGGTCAGGCGTGTCATGACCGGCCCCCATGGAGCAGCGAGGCTGCCAGGCTGAAGCGATAGAACTGGCCCACCATGTCCGGCAGACCGGTCAGGATGCGCTCGATGTCCTCCGGCTCGCTGGCCTCCACGACCGACGCGTAGGCGGAAAGCAGCCGGGCGCCGAAGTCCCTGACGTCGTCCGTGGCTCCATAGCAGCCGATGCAGGGGGCGCCGGCGGCCGGGCACTTGGCCCCGCATCCGTCACGAACCGCCGGGCCGCAGCAGGGC
>JBFYUV010000070.1:0-3794 GCA_041299865.1 Chloroflexota bacterium | reverse complement strand
CGGAAGGTTCAAGGATCGTAGGCTGCACCGTGCTATCGGGTCCCGCAAGTGCCGGAAGCCACGTCCCGTCCAGCGCGCGTTAGCTCCGCGACCGCGAGCGGCGCAGTGCCGGGCGCCGTATCAGCGCAGGAAGGTGGCTCCGCAGGTATCACAGACGGTGACGAGGGCGTGCCGCTCGCGCGCGTAGCCCGCTACGTGCAGGCGGCCCGTGGCATCACCCTTGGGACAGACCCAGGTCCACCATGTGGTGGGTGCCCCGTTCTCTGCCGGGCTGGGCTCACCGAGCGGCGTGGATTCAGCGCGGATCCGGTCGGCGAGCCCCTCGAAGGCTGCCAGCGCCGCCGCCACCGCGGCCGCGCGCTTCTCGTCGGTTTCGCTGCTGTAGGGGTAGCTCTGGCTGACGTTGGAACTCACGCGATCACCGGTGTCCAGGGAGGCAGGATGGCCAGCCGCGAGGGTCGTGAGCGCGGCGCGACCGGCCTGCCACGAGTATAGCGAGGGGCGCGGCTCAGCAGGTCGCTGCATCCCTCCGTGGCGTAGGCGGCAGGACGACGCCGACGCGTGCGCCACCCCCGGCGGGGTTCTCGGCGAAGACGCGGCCTCCGAGCGCATCCGTGAGGTCCCGCACGATGGCCAGGCCCAGGCCGGAGCCAGGCGTGGCGCGGGCGGGGTCGGCGCGATAGAACCGGTCGAAGACGTGCGCCAGCGCTGCCGCCGGGATGCCCGGCCCATCGTCGCGCACGGCCAGGAGGATGCCGGCGCGACCTGCCCACCCCCCGGGGCCACCGATGGGGCCATCCGATGCCGACAGCAGCTGGACCTCCACCTCGATCCGACCACCCGGCGACGGGGCATGGTCGAGGGCATTGGCGACGATGTTGCCGAGGATCCGATCGAGGGCATCACGGTCAGCCACCAGCGAGGCCGGCCCAGCATGCGCAGCGGCGCCCGCCAGTGCCAGCGACTGGCCGCGCGCCTCGGCCTCACCTGCGAAGCGCTCCACGGTGCCTCGGGCCAGGTCCAGCGCCACGATCGACCCGAGACGCAGGGGTGGGCCCTCCGCTCCCGGCATCGCGAGGTGGTCGAGGTCGGCCAGCATGCGCTCCAGCCGGCCGGCTTCGTCCGAGATGGCCGCCGCGGCCCGCTCGGCGGCATCGCCCGTCGCGGTGCCATCGCGGAGTGCCTCGGAGAACCCGCCGATGACGGTCAGCGGTGTGCGCAGGTCGTGGCGGACATCGGCCAGGAGCTGGCGCTGGGCCCGGCGCGTGGCGTCAACCTCAGCCGCCATGGCGTTGAAGGCGGCGCTGGCCTCGGCGACCTCACGAGGACCCGTGATCGGCAGCGCGTCCGGGACACGGCCAGCCGCGACCGTGCCGGACGCGAGGGCCAGTCTTCGCAGGGGACCGCTGACGGAGCGACCCAGGCCCACGGCCAGGGGGATGCCGACCAGCAGCAGGACGATGGCTGCCACGGCCAGGGCGCGCACGAGATCCACGCCGGCCAGGCGAGCCGAGTCATCTTCGCGGACCAGCATCAGCGTGGGCACCGAGCGGTCGCTCAGCGGCTCCATGATCATCGTGGCCGCGTAGAGGACCTCGCCCAGGCCATCGATGACCGTGCTCCCGGTCTCGACGACGCCGGCCACGTCCGGTGCCTCGAGCGCTGGCGCCGTGGCCAGCGTGCCGATGGTCCCGGTGACCGGATCGCGGACCACCGTGCTGCCATCCGAAACGAGCAGGACGGAGATGCCGGCGGCCTCGATCTCCTCCTGAGCCTGCCCCACGAACTCCTCGAAGGCCTCGCTCGCCTGTCGTCCCTGGCGGCTCTCCCGGAAGGCGCGCAGCGCGTCGTCGTCGATGCGCTCGCCTCGCACGGCCGGTCGCAGCAACTGCAGCGGAAAGCGCTGCCGTGCCTGGCTCGCGTAGGGCACCGTGAGCTCGGCCAGCGAGCCCAGGGCGGCGTCACGGTGCAGATCGCGCAGGGCGATCCAGAGGGCTCCACCAACGGTCGCGAGGGTGACCACGGCGAAGACCAGGAGAGCTGCACCGACGCGGCCGGCGAGGGACTTCATCCGGCGCGCTCACGCGCCGGCGGCACGAGACGGTAACCGACGCCCTTGATGGTCTCGATGGCTGGCCCCTCAGCCCCCAGCTTTCGGCGAAGCTCGGAGACATGGACATCGACGGTGCGCGTCTCGCCCGGGAAGTCCGTGCCCCACACCGACGAGAGCAGCTCATCACGGCTCCAGACGACGCCCGGGTCGCGCGCCAGGGCCGCCAGGAGATCGAACTCGCGCGGCCGCAGGTCCAGCCGACGGTCAGTGACGTAGGCCTCCCGCCGTCGCGGGTCCACGCGCAGGCTGCCCACGTCCATGGGTCGCGCCCCGCGCAGGGCCGGGTCCGAGCGGCGCAGGATGGCCTTCACCCGGGCCACCATCTCGCGCGGGTTGAAGGGCTTGGTGAGGTAGTCGTCGGCACCCAGCTCGAGACCCACGATGCGATCGATGTCCTCACTCCTGGCGGTGAGCATGAGGATGGGTGTCTCGCCGCGGCGCCGGATCTCCCGCGTGACCTCCATGCCGTCCCGCCCGGGCAGCATGAGGTCGAGCACGACGAGGTCGGGGTCCACGCGCTCGTGCTGCCGAAGGGCCTCGTCGCCATCACGCGCCTCGACGACCGCAAAGCCGGCCTGCTCGAGGTAGAGGCGTACGAGCTCGATGATGTTGCGCTCGTCGTCGACGACGAGGATGGTCTTCACGGAGGCGAGGATAGCCCCGACCCGTCAGACGCCGGGCCAGCACACGTCAGGGCCGTGTAAGCGCCTGCGGCGTGCGTGCCCGCAGCGGCCGGGGATGAGGCGCGCTACGATCGATGCATGGCACCGCCACGGCCATCTCGCCCGGACGCCCTGCGACCCACCCTCGAGGATGCCCTGGCGGCGTGGGCCGCGCGTGTCCGAGCCGACCGCGAGCAGGTGGAGCGCTGTCGCGAGGTGGACGACCCGTCCGACTTCTACGCACCGGTCGCGCAGCGGTTCGCACAGGATCCTGCCCGCACGGACGAGCCGGTCCTCGACGGGCTCCTCGAGCTGGCCAGGGTGGACGACACCTGGCTGGACATCGGCTGCGGCGGTGGGCGGTACGCGCTGCCGCTGGCTCGCCGCGTCCGTCACCTGACGGCTGTCGATCCCTCGCCCGCCATGCTCGACGTCCTGCGCGCCGGGCTGGCGGCACATGCCATCGGCAACGTCGAGATCATCGAAGGCCGCTGGCCGGACCTGGATGGTCCGCACCCGCGGCCATCGGCGGACGTGGCACTCATGGCCCACGTCGGTTACGACATCGAGGCCATCGGGCCGTTCCTGGCGGCGGCAGAGGCAGCCTGCCAGCGATGCGTGGCCATCATGGGCGAAGGCTCCATGACCACGACGGCGTCCCTGCTCTGGGAGCCGATCCACGGCGAGCCGCGGGTGCCTCTGCCCGCCTTGCCGGAGCTCCTGACGCTACTCCTGGCCATGGGCCGACTGCCGCAGGTGAGGCTGGCCGAGCGGACCCCAGCGGCGTTCGAGAGCCTGGACGACCTGGTGGCCATGAGCCGCCGCCAACTGTGGGTGCGGCCCGACTCGAGCCGGGACCGGCGCCTCGAGACGCTGGTCACCGCGCGGGCCACCCGGCGCGCGGAAGGCTGGGCCCTCGACTGGCAGCCCTCGACGATCGGGATCGTGTCCTGGGAGGCGATCGAACGCGGCGGGCCGATGCCCGACGAGCGCGCCCCGACCTAGGTCAGCCCGACAGC
>JBFYUV010000069.1:0-7311 GCA_041299865.1 Chloroflexota bacterium | reverse complement strand
GCTGTCGGTGGTCGAGCGCTGGGTGGTCTGGGTCTGGGTCGAACCGCCGCTGCCAGCAGCCGGCGGCTTGGGCTCCGGCATCCTCACCGGGAAGCGCGGGGTGTGATCCACGGCGAAGCGTGGCGTCCAGCCGAAGAGCGGGAAGAGCCCGCCGTAGCCATTGATGAGGAACTGCTGGACGATGCTGAAGATGGTCGTCGTGATCCAGTAGATGAAGAGGCCCGCCGGCAGGATGGCGCCGTAGAGCAGCGAGAAGAGCGGTAGCAGCATGAACATGCGCTGCTGGGTGCGTTGCTGCGGGTCATCACTGCGGGTCATCATCATGCGCGTCTGGACGAGCTGCAGGAGCGACGAGGCGAGGGCCAGCAGCGAGAGGCCGAAGCCGAGGATGACGACGACGAAGATCTCGGGGGCATTGGCCGGCAGACCGCCCGGGTAGCCCGGGATGATGGGGCCATCGCCCACGAGGGTGGGCAGCCAGGCCAGCCAGGGGATGTCGGGGTTGATGCAGGGTGCCGAGAGGTCCGTCGTGGACTGGCAGGTCACGTTCACGAGCGTGATGCCGAAGGGCGACAGCATCGAGCTGATGTCCGGCGCCGTGAGGCCCTGGCTGAAGACCTGGTACATGGGCATCAGCAGGACCAGTTGGAGCAGGGAGGGCAGGCAGCCCGAGGCCGGGTTCACGCCGCGGTCCTTGTAGAGCTGCATCTGCTCCGCCGAGATCCGGGCGCGGTCTCCCTTGTACTTCGCCTGGATGGCGCGCAGCTCCGGCTGCAGCATCTGCATGCGCCGCTGCGACACGATCTGGGCCCGGAATACCGGGATGAGCAGGATGCGGATGAGGATCGTCAGCAGGACGATGGCGATGCCGATGTCGCCCGTGATGCTGTAGAAGAACGCCAGCCCCAGGAAGATGGCCTGGAAGATGGGCGTGAAGGCCCAGGACAGGAGGGCCAGCGGATCGGCGCCGGCGGGCTGCGCCGGGCAGAGGTTGGGTGGCGGAGCGTCGGGATCCCGCGTGGCCCCGGGTTCCGGCGCGTAGGGGTCCGGGCAGGGATCCTGGGTCGAGTGGGCGCCCGACGCCAGCGAGGGCGCGGGCGATGCAGCCAGCGCGAGCGATGGAGCCGGCGCGGGCGAGGTGGCCGGTGACGAGCCGGCCGGCGTGGCGAGTGGCGCTGACGATGCTTCAGCCGCCAGCGAAGCCGCTGCGGCAGGACCCTGGGTCGGAGCGGCCGCCGAGGTCTCCGCGGCGGCGACCGGAGAGGGCGGGGCGCTCTGTTCCTGGGCGAGCACCGGTCCGACGACCAGGCTGAGCGCCATGAGCGCGATGGATAGCGCGGCCAGGAGGTCGATGACCAGGAGCCCGAAGGGCGCCGTCAGCGCCGAGCGACGTGGCATCACTTCACCGGGTCGTAGCCGCCGGGCCGCCAGGGTCCGCAGCTGGCGATGCGCCTGGCGCCCATCCAGCTGCCTCGCAGGAGGCCGTACTTGGTGATGGCCTGCTCCGTGTACTCGGAGCACGAGGGCTCATAGCGGCAGGAGCCCGCGAAGAGCGGGGAGAGCGTCCGGCGGTACACGTGGATGAGACCGATGCCGAGACGCTTCGGGAGGCCGCTGACCTCGGTCACGAGGAGGCCACCAGGGAGCCTCGCACGGATGCCAGAAGGCGCTCCAGCGCGGCGCGCAGCTCGTCGAAGGACGCCGACGTGCTGGCGGGCCGAGCCACCACGAGGATGTCCCAGCCCCCAGAAGCACCCTGCGGGGCTGCGCGCAGGATCTCGCGGATGCGGCGGCGCACGCGATTGCGAACGACAGCGCCTCCCAGGCGACGCCCGGTCGAGATGCCGAATCGGTCGTGCTCACGGGCGTTGGCGACGAAGTGGACGACCAGGAGCCGATCCGTGCGGGTGCGGCCGCGCGCGCTGAGGCGAGCGAAGTCCTCCTTGGAGCGAAGCATCGGCATCGTCCCCCGCGGGGCCTGCCGGGCGTCAGGCGCTGAGCTTCTTGCGACCACGCGCGCGCCGGGCGGCGAGCACGTTGCGGCCGCTCCTGGTCTTCATGCGCGCGCGGAAGCCGTGCTCCCTGGCGCGGTGGCGCTTCTTGGGCTGATACGTCTGCTTGGTCACTGGGCCTGGGCTCCTCTGGGCAAGCGGTCGGGCGTCTCGATGGGACCGGCTCGCCCCTGCGGATGAGAACGATGCGCGCAGCGCCCGGCCGGCCGGCGGCGGCCGCCCTGGGAGGACGCGTGGCGTTGTGCTCGGCGGATTATACGCGACGGGCTTCGGCCGCCGGGGGGCGGAGATCCCGGGCACCCGCCGCCACCGCCTGGATCGCCCGCGTCGCCCCCCTGGAGACGCCGTCGGGAGGCCGCCGGGGCCACCCGGCCGATACTCCCCCCGCCAGACGCTGATACTACCCTGGAGTATGTCAGGTCGACGTTGCAGGGAGGCGAAGGGCGGTGCTAACGTATGCCGCCCCGGCGCCCTTCGGAGCGCCAGGGCGCCCAGGGTGGGGGAGCCGCGACGACGACCCGAGCAGGGCTCGGCGCAGCCCTCCAGGGAGGTCGAGCGCGCTGGTCAGGAGTGCCGGGAGCGTCACTCAGGGGCGCGGTAGCTGTGCGCAGTACGGGTCACGTTGCCATCGATGGACGCGAAACAGGTCTGGCGAGCCGCCCTCGGTGAGCTCCAGGTGTCGCTGTCCCCGGCCAACTATGAGACGTGGCTCAAGGACACCACCCTCGTCGACGTCGATGGGGACCGGTTCTGCGTCGCAGCCCCCAACGGCTTCGCCAAGGACTGGCTGGAGAACCGCTACCGCTCTCTGATCGCGCAGACCCTGGCCCGCATCGTGGGCTACAGCGTGAACGTCGAATTCGAGGTGCGCGAGGGGGGGGCGGAGGCACCCGCAGAGGAGGTGCAGCCGGAGGTCGTGCGGACGGCTGGCCCCAAGGTGCGGCTCGAGCCGGGCCGCGTCGGGGGTGAGGGCGGGGGCGTCAACCTCAACTCGCGGTACACCTTCCGAACGTTCATCGTGGGCTCAGCCAACCGCCTCGCCCACGCTGCCAGCCTCTCCGTCGCGGAACGCCCCGGCGAAGCCTACAACCCGCTCTTCCTGTACGGCGGGGTGGGCCTCGGCAAGACACACCTCATGCACGCCGTCGGCAATGCCGTGGTCGCCCGGTTCCCGCGCAAGCGCGTCGTCTACGCCACGAGCGAGAAGTTCACCAACGACTTCATCACCAGCATCCAGCAGGGGCGCATCGACGACTTCCGCGCCCGTTACCGCAAGATCGACCTGCTGCTCATCGATGACATCCAGTTCATCGCCGACAAGGAGCGCACGCAGGAGGAGTTCTTCCACACCTTCAACGCCATCCACGAGGACGGCAAGCAGATCGTCCTCTCCAGCGACCGGCCGCCCAAGCAGATCACGACGCTTGAGGAACGCCTGCGTAGCCGCTTCGAGTGGGGTCTCATCGCCGACCTGACAGCGCCGGACCTGGAGACGCGCATCGCCATCCTGCGTACCAAGTCAGATGAGCAGGGCGTGCGCGTGGACGCTGAGGCCCTCGAGTTCATCGCCCGCAAGGTCGTTTCCAACATCCGGGAGTTGGAGGGTGCCCTCAATCGCATCGTGGCCTACGCCAGCATGCAGGGCATGCCCATCAACGTGGACCTTGCCCAGGCAGTCCTGTCCAACGTGCTCTACAGCCCGCGCAAGCGCGCCATCACGCCCGAGCGCATCGCCATGGCGGTCTCCGAGTACTACGACGTGGACCTCGAGGCACTGCGTGGCCAGAAGCGTGATCGAGCCATCGTGGTGCCCCGCCAGATCGCCATGTACCTGATGCGCGAGGAGACGGACGTCTCGCTCCTGCGCATCGGGGCGGAGCTGGGCGGGCGCGATCACTCCACGGTGCTGCACGCCTGCCGGAAGATCGACCAGGAGGCCGCGCGCAACGAGGAGCTGCGCCGCGAGCTGGCTGCCGTGCGGGAGTCCATCTACTCCGATTCCTGAGGCTCGGACACCGCGGGGGGCTGTGGGCAGCCGGTGGACAAGAGCTTCGGCGCGCGCTCGCCGCCCTCTTGGCTCGAGGTGGAGGGATGGGGTGCCCCCAGGGCTGGGTGTGGATGGCTCAGAGGGCTGTCCACATACGCGCCTCGCGGGCGAACGCCTTGCACACCGTCGGTCCGCCGGCCTCGGGGCAGGGACACACGCTCGGCTCGTGCTCCCGCCGGACAGGCTGTCCGCACAATCCACAGCATGAAGAGGATGATGAGATGAGAAGATTAGATTCACCCGTCTCCATTCCGCAGGGAGCACGCCGCTCGTGAAGCTGTCCTTGATGCAGGAGAACCTGGCCCGGGGCCTGTCCCTCGTCAGCCGGGCCGTGAGCAGCCGGGCCACGTTGCCTGTCCTGTCCAACGTGCTTCTCAAGACCCAGGACGGAGGTCTTCGCCTGACAGCCACCAACCTTGAGATCGGCATCTCCGCCTGGGTGCCGGGCAAGATCGAGGTCGATGGCGCCATGACCGTGCCGGCCCGCCTCCTCACCGATGTCGTGAGCGGCCTGCCTGGCGGCGAACGCGTTGATCTGCAGATGGAGAAGGACAACACGCTTCTCATGCGCGCCGGTTCCTACAAGACCCACCTGCGGGGCATCGAGGCAGAGGAGTTCCCGGTCATCCCCAGCGCCGGCGAGCGGCCCACGACACAGGTCAGCCAGAAGGCTCTGCGGAGGGCGCTGGGTGAGGTCGCCTTCGCTGCCGCGGCAGATGAGGCGAGACCCATCCTCACGGGCGTCCTGACGCGCTTCTCTGGTGAGACGCTGACCCTGGCGGCGGCGGACAACTACCGTATCGCCGTCAAGACGCTGGGCCTGCTGCGCTCCGTCGAAGAGACCAGCGTTGTCATCCCGGCCCGCTCCTACGTGGAGCTGATGCGGATCCTTGGGGACACGGAGGAGCCAGCGGACATCATCCTTGCCCCGGCCAAGAGCCAGGTCATCTTCCGGGTCGAGACGACAGAGGTGGTGAGCCGCCTCATCGACGGCCAGTTCCCCAACTACCAGTCCGTCCTACCCACCTCGCACAGCACGCGCGCCCTGGTCGATCGGGACGACCTGCTCAAGGCCGTGCGCCTCTCGGCCCTCATCGCCTCATCTGCCGCCAACGTCGTGCGCCTCGGCTTCGGCGAGGAGGAGGACCCCACCTCGGTCAGCGTGGCCGCCGCCGCGGATATCGGAGATGCCGAGGGCCGCGTGGAGATCCAGCTGGAGGGCGACCCGGTGACCATCGCTTTCAACGCCCGCTACCTCGTCGAGGCGCTCCAGAACCTCGAGGGGGAGCAGCTCGCCATCGAGCTCAGCGGCCCCCTCTCACCCGGGGTGCTGAAGCCCGTGGACGATCCCGCCTACGTGCACGTCATCATGCCGGTGCGTACGCCGTCCTGAAAGGCCGGCCGCACCCTGGCCGGCCTCCGGCCTGCCTGGGGCGCCCAGCCGCAGCGGCCAGTCGGATGCCCGTCCAGACGCTCTCGCTGACAGACTTCCGCAGCTACGGACGGCTCGACATCGAGCTCGCGGGCGGCCCGCACGTCATCGTGGGTCGTAACGCGGCCGGCAAGACCAACCTGGTCGAGTCGCTCGTGCTGCTCTCGTCCGGCCGGTCCTATCGTGGCGGCGCAGACACGGAGATGGTGCGCTGGGGCGGCGACTTCGCCCGGGTCGGGGCGGTCGTCGAGGCGCACGGACGCACCGAGGAGCTCGAGGTCGTCATCTTCGCGTCGCCCCCCACCGGCGGATCCCGCAAGCGCATCCGGGTCAACGGCGTCAACCGCCGCGCCTCGGCCCTGGCACCCGTCCTGCGCACGGTCCTCTTCGCGCCGGAGGACATGCTGCTCATCAGCGGCTCGCCCTCGCTGCGCCGCAACCTCCTCGACGACCTCGTGGCCCAGCGCGAGGTGACCGCCAGCGCGGTGCTCTCGACGTATGCCCGTGCCCTGACACAGCGCAACTCGCTGCTGAAGCGCATCCGCGAAGACACCGCCAGCCGCACCGAGCTGGCCTACTGGGACGGCGTCCTTTGCGAGAGCGGCGGCCACATCCTCGACTGGCGCCACGCCGCCCTCGCCGCGCTGGCGGAGCCGCTGGCCGCCGCCCACAGGGAGATCGCGCCGGATGAGCCTTCGCTGAGCCTGCGCTACGTCTCCAACGTGATGCCGCGCGACGCCGAGGGCCGCGGCGAGGCGCTGCGCCGGCGCCTGCACGAGACCGCGGACAAGGAGATTTGGAACGGCGCCACGCTGGTAGGGCCCCACCGGGACGACATCGCCTTCCAGGCAGCCGGGCGCGAGTACGCGCTCTTCGCGTCACGCGGGCAGCAGCGCACCGCCATCCTGGCCCTCAAGCTGGCCGCGCTGGAGGTGCTCGAGCATCTCGACGGCCGCCCCCCGCTGCTGCTCCTTGACGACGTCTTCAGCGAGCTTGACCCGGTGCGGCGGGCTCACCTGGTGCGGCGCATCGGGAGCCTGCCCCAGGCTGTCGTGACCACGACCACGGCCGATGACCTCGACCCGGCGCTGGTGGCGGCCTCGAGCCTCTGGCTGGTGGAGCCCGGCCTGGCCCGCCCGGTGCTGCGATCCATGCCGCCGGCCCCGGCCGATGACCCGGCCCAGGGCCTGTGAGACACCCGCGGCGGCGGCCCCCGCAGCGCATCGGTGAGCTGCTGCCGGGCCTGGCCTCCCGTCTCGGCCTCGACGAGGAGCTGAAAGCAGCGCGGGCGATATCGGCCTGGCGCCTCGTCGTGGAGGAGCACGCCCCGGCCGCGGGCATCTCGCACCTCATCGAGATCCGCCCGCCGGCCCTCGTCGTCTCCGCTGCCGACGCCGCCAGCGGCCAAGAGCTGCGCCTCTGTTCGGCGACCCTGCTCGACGCATTCGCTCAGGCGCCCGGCGGCGCCCGGCTCCTGGAGCTCACGGTGGTCGTGCGCCCCCCGCGCACAGGGCCTTCGGAGCAGCCGCGCTAGACTGACCGCCCATGGCCAGTCGACTCGAGATCACGCACGGCCTGAGCGCCGAGCGAGACCGCCTCTCGACATCAAGCGACACCCTCAGCGTCACTCGCCCCACGACCGGCTCCAAGACCCGTACCAAGGGCGTGCTCTTCGTCGTCGCGGGCTCGTCGGCCCCCGGGCCCCGTGTCCGCGAGGCGACGGCTCTCGTGGCGGAAGCCATCCGGCACGAGTACTACTACGACGAGTCGGCCGGCGTGGCCGCCTGTCTCGAGCGCGCCGTGCGCAACGCCGACCGCCG
>JBFYUV010000067.1:0-3038 GCA_041299865.1 Chloroflexota bacterium | reverse complement strand
GGTTGGGCAGGTGGGAGCTCACGGCCCACGAGCCTGCTCCGATGATGCCCACGCGCAGCCTGGCCATGCCCTCCGCCTCCCTTCGTCGACCGCCGGATGATAGCCGGGAGCTCGGCTGCCGCCGGCAGTGCGGCGGCTGTGCAGCGACTGTGCAGCGGCTGTACGGCGACTGCGCGGCGGCCCCGGAGCGCGTGGCGCTCCCAGTACACTGGGCGAGCAGCTCGCGCGCCCAGGGCCACACTGGAGGGACGGAACCTTCGTGCACCGGATCGCTCGTGTCGAGGCCATCCCGGTCTCCTACCCGGAGCCCAATGATTTCGACGCCCTGCGCAGCCTGTGCCTGGTCAAGGTCACGACCACCGATGGCGTCACCGGCTGGGGTGAGGCGGTCACGATGTGGGCCGAGGCGACGTTCGCGACGAAGGCCATCGTGGAGGGCATGGCCGAGCTGCTGGTCGGTCGAGACCCTCTCGACAACGTGGCCATCTGGCACAGCCTCCACGACCGTGCCTGGTGGTACGGCTACAACGGCGGCATCGCCTCGTTCGCCATCGCGGCCATCGACATCGCGCTGTGGGACCTCAAGGGCAAGCTGCTGGGTCTCCCGGTCGTGCAGCTGCTGGGTGGCGCCGTCCACGAGCGTCTGCCTGCCGTGGCTTCCTGCCACGCCCATCACGCGGACATCGGTCGGATGGTCGAGGAGGCCCAGGAGTGGCTGGCTCCCGGGCTGCACGGCGTCAAGGTCGGCTTCGGCAAGCGCGGCGACGCGCATCTCGGCTACGAGCACGACCGCGACGTGGAGTACGTGCGCCGCATGCGTGAAGGCCTGGGTCCCGAGCAGCTCCTCATGATCGATTGCGGCTGGCGGACCACCTGGGACGTCATGACCGCCACGCGTCGCATCCGGGCCTTCGAGGAGTGGGGCGTGCACTGGATCGAGGAGCCACTGGGGGCCTGGGACCCGACCGGCTACGCCGATCTGCGTGCCCGCACGAGCACGCTCATCGCCTATGGCGAGAAGGAGTGGGACCTCGCCGGCTACGAGCGCATCCTGGCCACCGGCAGCGTCGATGTCGTGGGCGTCGATCCCGGGCGTGCCGAGGGCATCACCGGGTTCCGCAAGGTCTCCGACCGCGTCGAGCACTACCGACGCCAGTCGAACGCACACGCCTGGTCATCGGCCATCGTGACCGCCGCCAGCCTGAACATCAGCTTCGCCACCGCGAGCGCGAGGCTCATCGAGGTCAAGCCACTGCGTAACCCCATGCAGCACGACCTGGTCGCGGAGCCGCTGGTGCACCAGGGCGGCTGGTTCGAGGCGCCGACCCGGCCGGGCCTGGGCATCGAGATCATCGAGGAGGTCGTCGAGCGCTATCGATCGGAGCGGGTGCTGGCCGACCCGGCCTCGGTGGGAGCGCGGATCTAGGGGAGGGTTCGAGGATGCCATGGAGCGTCGGCGCCGGCCTGGAGGGCCGGGGCGTCATGGTCACGGGTGCGGCCGGCGGCATCGGCAAGGCGGTCGCCGAGGCCTTCGCCATGACCGGCGCCCGGGTCCTGGCCGTCGACCTCGAGCAGCGTGCCGTCGACGATGTCGTGGCCGGCCTGGAGGGCAGTGGGCACGTCGCCACCGGCGCCGACCTGCGCGACCTGGCCAGCCACGCGCTGCTCGTGGAGCGGGCGCGACGGGAGCTGGGCGGGCTCTACGCGCTGGCCGACCTGGCTGCCGTGCTGCGCCGCCGCAACAGCGTCGTCGAGGTCACCGAGGAAGACTGGGATGTCCAGCACGACATCAACCTCAAGGCCACCTTCTTCCTGGGTCGCCAGGTCGCTGAGGCCCTGGTCGAGGCCGGTCGAGGCGGTCGCATCATCCTGTTCACCTCGCAGGGCTGGTGGACGGGTGGCTTCGGCGGCTCGGTGGTGTACGCCTCGACCAAGGGCGGCGTGACGTCGCTGTGCCGTGGCCTGGCGCGTACGTACGGACCCCACGGGATCACCGTGAACGCCGTCTCGCCGGGGCAGGTGGAGACGCCCATGCTCATGACCGGCCTGGACATGGAGATCTACGAATCGATGCGCAAGGCCACGCCGCTGGGCTACGTCGCGAAGCCCGAGGAGCTGGCCGGCCCGGTCGTCTTCCTCGCGTCAGACCACGCCAGCTACATCACCGGGGCGACCATCAACGTCTCGGGTGGCTTCCTGATGTACTGAGGCGCAGCCATGGATCCCACCATCAGGCGACCGCTGGGACGCAGCGGCGTGGAGGTCACCGCGCTGGGGCTGGGCGGGGCGACGTATGGCTCGATGTACCGGGAGGTGTCCGAGCGGGACGCCCTTGATGCCATCGACGCCGCCTGGGAGGCCGGCATCCGCTACTTCGACACGTCGCCCTGGTATGGCCGGGGCCTCTCCGAGCTGCGCACCGGCGCCGGCCTCCGATACCGGCCGCGCGAGGAGTACATCCTCTCCTCGAAGGTCGGCCGCTGCTTCGACGCTGCCAGGCCGGGCAGCGTGCCGGACCTCGAACCGTGGGTGGCGCCGGCCCCATTACTGCACTACCAAGACTACTCGTACGACGGCATCATGCGCAGCTACGAGCAGAGCCAGCTGCGGCTGGGCATGGCTTGGTACGACATCGGCGTCATCCACGACCTGGACTTCTGGACCCACAAGACGGAGGACAGGGTCCAGCACTACCTTGCCCAGCTGGAGTCGAGCGGCTGGCGCGCGCTGGAGGAGCTGCGACGGGACGGCCTGCTCAAGGCCATCGGCGCCGGCATCAATGAGCTGGGCATGATGCGGCGCTTCCTGGCCTTCTGCGAGCCCGACTTCTGGCTGGTGGCCATGCCCTACACGCTGCTGCGCCAGGAGATGCTCGACGAGGAGTTCGGCATCTGTGCCGAGCGGGGCATCAGCGTGGTCATCGGGGCGCCCTTCCAGTCGGGCATCCTGGCCACGGGTGCCGTGGCGGGGGCGCGCTCCGACTACCGGCCGGCAGAAGAGGCGGTGCTTGCGAAGGTGCGGCGCATCGAGGCGGTATG
>JBFYUV010000065.1:0-2606 GCA_041299865.1 Chloroflexota bacterium | reverse complement strand
GGTCGAAGTAGAAGCGCGGCATCGTGGCGCGCTCGGCGGCGGCCCAGGCTCGCTCGGACGCCGCCACCATGGCCAGGCCGGGCGGGATCATCCAGGCCTTCTGCGAGCCGGTGACCACGGCGTCGAGGCCCCAGGCGTCCATCTGGAAGGGCATGGCCCCGATGCCGCTGACGCCGTCGACGAGGATGAGCGTCTCTGGTGCCGCCTCGCGGATGGCGCCGGCCAGCTGCTCGATGGGGTTGGTGACGCCGGTGGAGGTCTCGTTGAAGGTGACCAGCACGGCCCTGGGGCTGCGGCCCTCGCCGGCCATGGCGCGGATCGATTCACGGACGGAGTCCGGATCGGCCGCCTGGCCCCATTCGATCTCCAGGAGCGTCACGTCGGCACCGTAGATATCCGCGATCTTGGCGAAACGCTCGCCGAAGTTGCCGATGCTGACGGCCAGCACGGGGTCGCCCGGCGAGAGGAAGCTGACGACCGCCGATTCGAGGCCGCCTGAGCCCGAGGAGGTCAGGATGAGGACGTCGCTCTGGGTGCCGAACCAGGGGCGCATGCCGGCGCTGGCACGGACGAGGAGATCCTGGAACTCCGGGCCGCGGTGATTGATCATCTGGAGCCGGCCCGCCTCGCGAACGGCGTCGGGCAATGGCGTCGGGCCGGGGATGCGCAGGTTCTGGGACGGCACGGGGTCTCCTCGAGGATGCAGCAGGCGTGGGGTCGCAGGGCGTCAGCCCACCACGGTAGCTAGATGGTAGTCGCGACGCGCATGGCCCGCACTAGACTCAGCGGCGTGGACAGCAGCGACCGGGCAGCACGCGGCGACGCACTCCCGGAGACACTGCCCCTCCGGGGTGAGGCCGTCCACGCGCCCCTGGCGGCTCGTATGCGGCCAAGGGACCTCACCGAGTTCGTGGGCCAGGAGCCGCTGGTCGGCGAGCGAGGGGCGCTGCGTCGCATGGTCGAAGGAGGCCGGCTCGCGTCCATGGTCCTCTGGGGGCCACCAGGGGTGGGCAAGACGACGCTGGCCCGATTGCTTGCGGAGGCCGTCCGCACGCGCTTCGACGTGCTCTCGGCGACCTCCAGCGGCGTGAAGGAGGTCCGTTCCGCGGTCGCCCAGGCGCGCGACTGGCTGGACCGGGGCGGCAGCTCCACGGTCCTCTTCATCGACGAGATCCACCGCTTCAACAAGGGCCAGCAGGATGCCCTGCTGCCCCACGTCGAGGAGGGGGTCGTGACGCTCATCGGGGCGACCACGGAGAACCCCTACTTCGAGGTCAACTCGGCGCTCCTGTCGCGGCTGCGCGTCTTCCGGCTGGAGCCGCTCTCCGATGCCGATGTGAGCGCCATCATCGATCGTGCACTGACCGATGCACGCGGCTACGGCGGCCGCGCCACGCTGGCTGAGCCCGCCCTGGAGCATCTCGTGGCCATCAGCGCCGGGGATGCGCGGGCCGCCCTCAACATCCTCGAATCGGCAGCCTCCATGGCCGGCGCCGACGAGGGCAGCGACTCCGAGGGTGCCGTGCCCGTGACTCCCAGCCTGGAGGACATCGAGACCGCCGCCCAGCAGCGCGTGCTGGCCTACGACCGTGCCGGGGATGGCCACTACGGCACCGTCAGCGCCTTCATCAAGTCGATGCGCGGCAACGATCCGGACGCCGCCCTCTATTGGCTGGCCACCATGGTGGCGGCCGGGGAGGACCCCCGGTTCATCGCCCGGCGCATCATCATCGCCGCCAGCGAAGACGTGGGCAATGCGGACCCGCGAGCCCTGCAGATCGCGGTCGCGGCTGCCCACGCGCTCGAGTGGGTCGGTCTCCCGGAGGCCCAGTACGCGCTCGCCCAGGCGGTCGTCTACGTCGCCACCGCGCCCAAGTCGAACCACTCCGGGCAGGCCTACTGGGCAGCCCTCGCCGACGTGCGCGAGCACGGCTCACTGCCAGTCCCCAAACACCTGATGAACGCGACGCATCGGGGGATGCGCAGCCACGGCATCGGCGTCGGCTACCGGCTGCCCCACGACTACGATGGCGCCGACGTGGAGCAGCAGTACCTGCCCGACGCGCTCGTGGGGCAGCGCTACTACGAGCCGTCAGGGGAGGGCTGGGAGGCGCGTATCAGGGAGCGCATGGACGCGCTGATGGCAGCCCGCCAGCGGGGGAGCCGGAGGCGCCGCTGAGACCGAGGGGCCGTCTGCCTGCTAGCCATCCCGACGATGCCGATCGAGGTACCAGGCGGCGACCGAGGCACCGATGAGGCTGCCCAGCAGTCCGAGGGTCAGGTCGCCAAGCGTGTCCTGGTAGGCGGTCGCAGCCTCCGGGGAGTCCGGGATGAAGGTGACGTACTCGAGCAGCTCCCAGAGGATCGCAGCGGCGGCTCCGAATCCGACGCCCAGGGCCACGCGTGTGAGTCGCGCGGCATCGTGAGGCCAACCAAGGGCCACGAACGCAGCCGACAGCAGGATCCAGTTCCCGAGATGGTTGACGTCGTCCCACCACTCGATCCTGTCGCAGAAGTCGAGCGCGTTGCCCGCGGTGTCGATGAGGAACGGCAGCGTGAAGAGCAGGTCGGCCAGGACGGGGAACGGACGCTGGCGCGCGAACAGC
>JBFYUV010000053.1:0-4517 GCA_041299865.1 Chloroflexota bacterium | reverse complement strand
AGAGGCGCAGGTCCGTGTCGTAGGCCCGGATGGTGGCGGCGGCCAGGCCGCGCTCCACACGGAGGTAGTCGGCGTAGGCGCTGATGGCCACCACCAGGTCGGCCGGCGCCAGCGAGTCGGCCCCGGACGCGGCCAGCGCAGTCCCGGTGCGGATGGTCACGGCATCAGGCCGGCAGCAGCGAGGCTTTCTTGCGCAGCAGGTCCCAGAACGGCAGCGCACCACGCGGCTGGATGAAGTCGATGGGCTGCTCGCGGGCGCACACCTCCACGCGGTCGCCTACCTCCAGCGGGAACTCGTCGCGACCATCGATGCTGACCAGCGCGTCGTGCGCCGCCTCCACCCGCACGCTGACGACGTGCTGGGGGCCTACCACGGTCGAGCGGAGGGGCGTCAGGTAGGCGGCGATGGGCGTGACCACGAGATTGCGGCTGGTCGGCTCGATGATGGGCCCGCCGGCGCTGAAGCTGTAGCCCGTGGAGCCCGTCGGCGAGGCCACGACGACGCCATCGCATACGTAGGTGGCCACGCGCGAATCGCCCACGTCCACGACCAGGCGCATGACACGAGCGTGGGCGCCGCGCACGATGGCGGCCTCGTTGAGGGCGATGTACGTCTCACCGGGCGTGCCCCCGCTGCCGGGCACGACGCGCGCCTCCAGCATGAGGCGTGGCTCCAGCTCGTAGTCGCCCGCCTTGAGCTGTGCCAGCACGGCTGCCAGGTCCTGGTGCTCGGCCTTGGAGAGGAAACCCACCTTGCCGAGGTTGATGCCCAGGATGGGCAGGCCGAGGTCCGCGACCGAGCGGGCGGCGCGCAGGAACGTGCCGTCGCCACCGAGCACGACCACGGCGTCCGTGTCGGCCAGCAGGGCCGTATCGTCGGGTGCCTCCCCGGCTGGTGCCGCCCAGGCCTCGACGCCGTTGGCGCGGCACCACTCGAGCGCCCGTTCGCGCAGCTCCGGCGAGGCCGCCTGGGTGGGGTTGAAGGCGAAGCCGATGCGTCTCATGGCCCTCCGGCCCCCAGCGCGGCGAGGATCGGGGCCGGCCAGTCATCGATCACGGGCACGCGCAGGTGCAGGAAGAACTCGTGGTTGCCGGCTGGTCCCGTGAGCGGCGACTCGACCTCGTCGAGGCAGGCCAGCCCGAGCCATGCGGCATGGGCGCGCACGCGCTCCACAGCCTCTCTGCGGGCGGCCGGATCGCGGACCACGCCGTGCGGGACCTGCCGTGGGCTGAGCTCGAACTGCGGCTTCACCATGGGCAGGATGTCACCACCGGCGACCGTCGTGGCCGCCATGCCGCGCAGGAGGCGGGTCAGCGAGATGAAGGAGACGTCAGCCACGGCCAGGTCCACCCGCTCCGGCATAGCCAGCGGGTCCTCCGCGTCCGGGTCCAGCCGTGCCGCATGGGTCCGCTCCATGCTGACCACGCGACCGTCCGCGCGCAGCGACTCCGCCAGCTGTCCTCGACCCACGTCGAGAGCATAGACACGCCGCGCGCCGCGCTGCAACAGACAGTCCGTGAAGCCGCCCGTGGAGGCGCCTACGTCCAGGCAGACCCGTCCGCCCGGATCGACGCCAAAGGCGTCGAGGGCGCCGGCGAGCTTCTCGCCACCGCGCGAGACGTAGCGCGGTCCCACGTCAAGCTCGATGATCACGTCAGGCGCCACCAGGTCGCCGGCCCGCAGGTCGCGCCGTGCACCATCGCCAATCCCGACGCGCACCCGGCCGGCCATGATCAGTGCCTGGGCACGGCTGCGCGTCTCGGCCGATCCGCGCTCGACGAGCAGCTGATCGAGGCGCTGCCGGCGCGGCCGCGGCGCGCCCAGCGCCTCAGGCCTCCGTGCCTGCCGGGGCCGGGGTGGTCGAGGGCTGCGCGGTCGGCGTGAGGCCGAGCGACGCGATGGCCTCCTCCACCTGGGCGCGGATGCCGGCCTCATCCAGGCGGAGGACGCGACGCAGGTCGGCCACCGATCCGTGCTCCACGAAACGACCGGCCGGGATGCCGATGCGGCGAATGACCGGCCACCTTGCGGCGCCGGCGCCATCCGCGGCGTCCGCGAGCAGCTCGAGCACCGCTGAGCCGAAGCCACCCGGCAGGGCGCCCTCCTCCAGCGTCACCAGCAGTCGCCGGCCGGCCGCCTGGCCCAGGATGAGGTCGCGGTCGAGCGGGACGACGAACCGGGCATCGACGACAGCCACCGACCAGCCCTCCTCCCCGAGCGCCTCAGCCACGGCCAGGCCGCGGGCCACGATGGGGCCGAGGCCGACGATGACGATGTCCGCGCCCTCACGCAGCAGCTCGCCACTGCCGACCGGCACGGGCAGGGGCTCCACGGCCGGCAGGTCGAAGCCGGCGTCCCGGGGGTACTGGATGGCGAAGGGGTGCTCCTGGGCGAAGGCCGTCCGCAGCAGCCGTCGCAGCTCCTGCTCGTCACGCGGTGCCGCCATGACCAGGTTGGGCAGCTGGCGCAGCGCGGAGAGCGTGAACATGCCCTGGTGACTGGTGCCGTCCTCGCCCACCAGACCGGCACGGTCGATGCCGATGACGACGGGCACGTCGTTCTGGCAGACGTCGTGCACGATCTGGTCGAAGGCACGTTGCAGGAACGTCGCGTAGAGCGCCACGAAGGGCCGCTGGCCGGCGATGGCCATGCCGGCGGCCATGGTCATGGCGTGCTGCTCGGCGATGCCCACGTCGAAGACGCGCTCGGGGTAGCGCGCGCCGAAGGTGGCCACGCCGGTGCCGGTCGGCATCCCCGCCGTGATGGCCACCACCCGCTCGTCCTCGTCCGCGATGCGCAGCAGCTCCGCGGCCATGACGGCCGTGTAGTTGGGCACCAGGCGGGCAGCGCTGGCGCGCTCCCCGGCGGAGGGTGCGGCATCGCCATCGGTGGACGTGACCCCCTCCTCGGACGAACCGTGAGCGGCGCCGCGTTGCGGCGACGAGGGCGACACGGGAGCTGCCGCCGCCACCCCGGCGACGGGTGCGGACCGGCTCGTCACGTCGCCGTCCGCCGCGCTGCGCTGCTGGCCCGGCATGGGCGGCAGGGCCGCGCCATGGAAGCTCACCTTGTCCGCCTCCGCCGGACGGTAGCCGAAGCCCTTCCGGGTGCGCACGTGGACGATGATGGGGGTGTCCTCCTCCAGGAGCGCCGCCCGCAATGTGCGGTCGAGGGCGACGAGATCGTGACCAGGCACCGGACCCACGTAGGTCACGCCCAGGTCCTCGAAGAGCCGCCCTGGCTGCGAGAAGTCCACCACCGCGTGCCGCACGCGCTTGGACCACTCGAGCACGAAGGGACCGATGCGCGGGATGTCACCCGCCAGGGCATCCCACGTACGGCGTGAATCGCGCCACTGCGGCGAGAGCTTGATACGGCTCAGGTACTGGCTGACGGCGCCCACCGTGGGCGAGATGCTCATCTCGTTGTCGTTGAGCAGGATGACCATGCGCGTCTTGCGCTGGCCGATGTCGTTGAGCGCCTCCAGCGACAGCCCGCTCATGAGGGCCGCATCACCGACGACGACGGCGATGTGCTCGGTGCCTCCGCGCCGGTCGCGCGCCAGCGCCAGGCCCTCGGCGATGGACAGGCCCGTGCCCGCGTGGCCCCCGTCCATGACGTCATGGACCGATTCCGAGCGGCGCGGGAAGCCGCCCAAGCCGCCCAGCTGGCGCAGCGTCCCGAACTGGTCCAGGCGTCCCGTGAGCAGCTTGTGGGCATAGGCCTGGTGGCCGGTGTCCCAGACGATCCGATCGGTCGGGCTGGAGAGCACCCGGTGCAGTGCCACGGTGAGCTCCACGACGCCCAGCGAGCTGCCCAAGTGACCGCCGGTCACCGCAACGGTGTCGATGATGTACTCGCGGATCTCCGTGCAGAGCGCGCGCGCCTCGGCGTGACTGATGTCCTTGAGGTCCTCCGGTCCGCGGAGGTCGCGGAGGCTGATCATGGCCTAGAGGTCATCGCCATCATCGGGGCGCAGGTCCGCGAGGCGTGGCGCGGCAGCGCTGCCATCCACGAGCCGCTGGACGCGAACCTCGGCTGAATCGAGGAGCCGGGCGCAGTGCTCATGCAGCGCGGCGCCGCGCTCGTACAGGGCGATGGAGTCCTCGAGCGGCAGGCCGCCCTCCTCGAGTCGCGCGACCACGCCGCGCAGCTCCTCGAGCGCCTGGTCGAAGAGGAGCGTGCTCACGTCGTCACCGGGGATCGCCGTCCCGGTGGCCTGCGGTCCGGCCTGTGCTGCGGGCCCCGTCATGTCTGTCACCTATCGGAGTCTCGCACGCCTGCCACCGAGACGTCCAACGCGCCGCGTGCCAGGCGCACCTCGAGACGGTCGCCCACCGCCTGGCCGGCGGCGTCCACCACGACCCGTCCATCCGGCGTGCGCACGATGGCGTAGCCGCGCTCGAGCGTGGCGAAGGGATCGAGGGCCGTCAGGGCACCATCGCTCCGCCGCAGCTCGGCACGAGCGTCGGCCAGGCGGGCGCGCAGGAGGCCGGGCATCCGATAGATCGGAAGA
>JBFYUV010000052.1:0-3784 GCA_041299865.1 Chloroflexota bacterium | reverse complement strand
TCTTCCGATCTCGCCACGTGATCCCGGACTCCGTGGTCGACGCCGGCCCCGGGGCCTCAGGCGACGTGGACCCTGGGGTCGCAAGGGCCCCACGTGCCGTCGTCGTGACCGTCAGTGACGGAGTGATGGCCGGCACGCGCGACGACAGCAGTGGTGATGTCGTCGAGGCGCGGCTCGCTGCTCTCGGCTACGCGGTGGAGCGCCGCGTCGTGGCCGATGAGCCGGGCGACATCTCGCAGCTCGTGGCGGCGGCTGCGGACGGCGGAGCACGCCTCGTGGTCACCACCGGGGGCACCGGACTTGGTCCCCGGGACCGCACACCGGAGGCGGTCGAGGACGTCGTCGAGTACGTCGTGCCCGGCTTCGGTGAGGCCATGCGCGCCGAGGGTCGGACGCACACGTCCCTGGCGTCGCTCTCGCGCTCCCTGGGCGGGGTGCGTGGCCAGTCGCTCATCCTCTGCCTGCCGGGCAGCCCGCGCGGGGCTTCCGAATCGCTCGACGCCGTGGCCGACATCTTCGAGCACGCCCTGCGGATGCTGGCCGGCCGCACGGCTCACGGCTGAGCGTGGTGTACCCTTCCGAGCGATGCGCTGTCCGAAGTGCGGGACGCTGGACGGCCGGGTCATCGACTCCCGGGATCTCGACGATTCGACGACCGTCCGCCGCCGCCGCGAATGCTCCTCCTGCCACGCCCGCTACACGACGTATGAACGCGTCGAGTCGGCGCGGCTCGTCGTCCTCAAGTCGGACGGCTCTCGCGAGGAGTTCGAGCGCGACAAGCTGGCGGCCGGCCTCGCCAAGGCGCTCACGCGCCGCCCGGTCGGTGCTGATGCCTCGGACGATGCGGCCGACGCCATCGAGGCCACCCTGCGCGCCCGGGGCCTGAACGAAGTGCCTTCGTCGCTCATCGGCGAGATGGCCATGGACCGCCTGCGCGAGCTCGACCACATCGCCTTCATCCGCTTCATGAGCGTCTACCAGTCCTTCGATGACCTCGAACAGCTCAAGCACGAGGTGGACGCCCTGTACGCCGAGCGCACCGAGCAGGTGCCGGGGCAGACCACGCTGCGGCTGGTGGTCGAGGATGGCGGCCTGGCACCCATGGGGCCGGGGCGTTCGCGGCCCGGCGGCTCGCCCCGGCGTCGCCCCGACGAGCCCCGCTGAGACAGCCGTCGTGAGCGTCCTCGCCGACCGGGACATCCGCGCCGCCCTCCAGGAGGGTCGCATCCGCGTCGATCCCTTCGATCCGGATTGCCTGCAACCCTCGTCGGTGGACCTCCACCTGGACCGCGACTTCCGCGTCTTCCACAACCACCGCTACGCGCACATCGACCCACGCATCGAGCAACCCGGCCTCACGGAGGTCACCTCGATCGATGGCGATGAGCCATTCGTCCTTCACCCTGGCGAGTTCGTCCTGGGCCAGACCCTCGAGTGGGTGGAGCTGCCCGACGACATCGTCGGGCGCATCGAGGGCAAGAGCTCGCTGGGGCGGCTGGGCCTGCTCATCCATTCGACGGCCGGGTACGTCGACCCGGGCTGGAAGGGCAACCTCACGCTGGAGCTGTCCAACGTCGCCCGCTTGCCCATCGCGCTCTACTTCGGCATGCGCATCGGCCAGATCTCGTTCTTCACGATGTCCCAGCCTGTCGAGCGACCCTACGGCTCGAAGGGTCTCGGCTCGCGCTACCAGGGCCAGTCGACGCCCACGGCGTCCGGTGCCTTCCGCGACTTCGAGGCCAACCGTCGCCGCTCCAAGGGCGGCCCGCGAGCCTGAAGATGCCCATCGACCCGAGCGCCGACTGGCGCGCCGACCTCGGCGGCGGCACGACCATCGCCCTGATCCAGGCCGGCAGCTTCACGACCGATGCCGGCACCATCCTGGGGCCCGTGCCGCGGATCATGTGGCGGCACCTCGTGGAGGATGAGCTGAACCCGGACGACCACACCCTCACGCAGGCCCTCAACTGCCTGCTCGTGGAGACGCCGTCCGGACGGGTCCTCGTGGAAACCGGCATCGGCGAGCGCATGGATGCCCATCGGCGAGCCAGCCGGGGCGTCCGCGGCCTGGCGATCCTGCCTTCGCTGCGGGCAGCGGGCTTCGACCCGTCTTCGATCGACTACGTGGCCCTCTCTCACCTCCACTTCGACCATGCCGGCGGCCTGCTGACCTCTGACGGGGGCCCGGCCTTCCCGCGGGCGCGCATCGTGGCCCAGGTGGACGAGTGGACGTTCGCGCTCGACCAGAACGCTCGCCTGGCGGCCTCCTACGAGCAGGACGAGCTGCGCATCGCGGAGCCGTGGGCGCGACCGGGCTCTGCCGAGGGCGATGCGGAGATCATCCCGGGCGTCCAGGTGCGGCGCACGAGCGGCCATTCCGGCGGCCACCAGGCCATCATCGTGCGCGGCCGCGACCGCACCGTGGCCTTCATCGGCGACCTCTTCATGCGTCCCTGGTCAGCCAACCCCAAGTGGGTGACGGCCTTCGACGACTTCCCGCTCACCAGCGTGGCTGTCAAGACGAAGCTCTTCGCGGAGGCGGCTGAGGAGGGCTGGACCATCGTGCTCTCCCACGAGCCGCGCCGTCCCGTCGGCCGGCTCACCGCCGAGCGCGGCCGCTTCCACTTCGAACCGACGATCTGACCTAGCGCGTCGCGCCGGGGTCAGTGCCCGGTCGACGTCCGCGAGGGCATGGGTACGGCGTACCCTGCCGTCGGGCTCATCGAGAGCTGGCTCACGTCAGCGGGAGTCGCGTACCAGCACCTGGGCGGCCATCGTCCGGTCGGCACGCGACCACGGGTGACACCACGACGGAGGACGGGCGCCACGGCAGCGCCAGTGACGCGGGCGACACGGCACCGTCCTTCAGGTGCCGTTATGGCAGTCCCCCTGACACGCGACCAGGGCTGTGTGTCGCGCTTGCCTCGGCCGTGCCTCCGTCAGCCTCCAGCCCTGCCGCCTCCGCTTGAGTCGCGCCCGGTCAGTCGGATCCGGCTACCACCGACGCAGCCGACCCAGCCGACGCCAGGAGCGGCTCGACGATGGCGGCAACCTGGTCACGGTCGAGCGGGCCGTACTGCAGGTGGCGGATGACCCCGTCACGGTCGATGAAGACGTGGGTCGGCAGGCCAAAGCCCTGGTAGGCATGAAAGACGGCGCTCGTGGTGTCGAAGCCGATGGGATAGCGCAGCCCATAGGTCTCGGCCCAGGCGGCCACGTCGTCGGGCGTCGTCTCCTGGACGCTCACGGCGATCATCCGCAGGCCCTGGGGCCCGTAGCGGTCCCACGCCTCGCGCAGGACCGGTGTCTCCTCCTGGCAGGGCGGGCACCAGGTGGCGAAGAAGCTCAGCCAGACCGGTTCGCCGCGAAGGTCCCCCAGGCGCAGCGGCTGGCCATCCAGGTCGCGCAGGCCGACCATCTCGCCGTCCGTCTCGCCCTCCAGCTCCGGCGCGATCTGACCGATCGAGAGGCCCGCGGTCGGCTCATCGATCTGGTAGAAGCCGGACCCCGGCACCTGGGCCTGCGGCCCCGGCGGGGTCCCGAGGGGCGTGCCCAGCACGACGAGGAGGACGGCGGCTCCCAGCAGCACGGCCGCCACCACGAGGAGGTGGCGGATGGTGAAGGGACCGATGACCTGCCGAGACCAGCGCGAGCCGGACTCCGGGGTGGAACCCGACGCCGGTGCCGGCCGGGGTGTCGGGTCGGTCACACGCTCGGCCAGAGGAAGCTGAATGTGCGCGCGAACATGCCCAGCCAGTCGAAGATGAGGGCCAGGCCCAGGAAG
>JBFYUV010000051.1:0-26842 GCA_041299865.1 Chloroflexota bacterium | reverse complement strand
TCCAGGTGGACGCGCGGGTCGGGCGCCCACCGATCGGAGGCAGTCGACCACGGGCTGGTCGATCCGGTCACGGGGGGTCGGTCGTCGCTGCTCATGCTGCGGTCTAGGGTTGCATACCGTTGGGGTTGGCATCGGGGGCACTTGCGGTGCCACGCAGGGGTGACAGCACGCTGGGGCTTGGGCCGGAGCGGTCGGGGAAGACATCGGGCAGCTCGAGCTGCAGCTCGTCGGACTCGGGGCCAGCGTCCGGCGCCATGGGTGTCCGCTCGTCCGTCTCGGGAAGGCTGGCCACGCCGCGGGTCACCAACGGGGCTCGGGCCTCGATGGTCGTGCCGCCGGAGAGCTCGGACATGACCAGCAGGCTGCCGCCGATGAGGCGGGCCCGCTCACGCATGCCCCGCAGGCCCATGCCCTGGTCGAAGGCCTCCTCCTGGGCGAAGCCGCGGCCGTTGTCGGTGATGGTGATGACCAGCTCGCCTTCGCTGACCTCGGCGCTGATGCGCGCCATGGTGGCGTCGGCGTGCTTGCGAACGTTCGTGAGCGCCTCGCTGACGATGCGCAGGAGCTCCACCTGGACGCGCGGCGCCAGGTTGGAGGGGATGCCGGTCGACATCGAGAATTCCACGCGGAGCCCCGATCGGGACTCGAATTCATCCACGCTGCGCGTCAGCATGTCCCCGAAGGGCACGTCCTCGGTGAGGCTGGCGCGCATGGTGACGAGGGCTTCGCGGGCCTCCACGATGGCGGCATCAAGGGCCTGCGACACCTCGGATGCCAACGCCTGGTCGGACTCGGACAGTGTCCCGGCAAGGCGCTCGAACTTGAGTTTGGCGAACCAGAGGTGCTGGGCGAGGCCGTCATGGATCTCGCGGGCGAGCCGGGCGCGCTCTTCGAGCGCGGCGCGTTCCGTATCGTTGACGCGCATGCGATCGAGTGCCGTGTAGGCCGAGCGCAGGGCACGCAGGTCGGTGCGCTGATCGGCGATGGCACCGGCGGCCAGCACGATGTAGGCCACCAGGCGCATGAGGTCTGCGATGGTCACGACGTTGGAGTAGACGCTGGGCCAGATGGCGTCCTGGATCTCCGCCACGACGAGGACGACGAGGCCCATGGCCGTGAAGGCATCACTGCTGGGACCGCCGCGTGCCCAGGTCAGGCGGTAGAGCACGACGGCTGCCAGGAGTGCCGTGACACCGGCCACGACGGCCGCCATGGCCACGCCAGTGAAGCCGGGGAGGAGGCCGAACTCCCTGGGGTCTGCCACCAGCGCCTGCAGGCCGATGGGCTCGATGAGGGGTGGCAGCAGGTCGCGGAAGGGGTAGATGACGACGGTGGCAGCCGTGATGACGACCACCGGCAGGAAGATCTTGCGCACACGCCGGCGTGTGCCGCCGTAGATGCCCAGGAAGGCCGCGATGCCACTCACCATGAAGAGGCCAGCCACGCTCAGGCGCACGGCGCCCGCGACCCAGGCCGGCAGCTGCTCCGGCTCGCCGAGCGTCATGCCCACCCGGCTGTCGAGGCGGAAGACGATGAGCAGGAGCGTGACGGCGCTGAAGATGGCCCACAGCACGTAGGCCGACGATTGCACGTAGGAAGCCAGGCGCCCGGTCTCCCGGTAGCGCATCATCGAGAGCACCGCCAGGCCCGCCACCGCCACCATCGTCAGGGCCGAGAGGGCCACGTCGAGGGTGCGGTCCTTCATGATGATGTTGAGGTCCGGGTCGAGCTGCGGCAGCAGCGTCGCCACCAGTAGGAAGCCGGCCGTCGCCAGCAGCAACACGTCGAGGCGGATCGTCTGTCGGCGCCGACCAGTCGTCCGAGCGGGCTGCATGCGCCCGATGATAGACCCGCCAGAAATGCGAGAGCCGGACGCGCCCCAGCGCTGTCCGACTCTCTTCTCGCTCATCTCTGACCCTGCCGTGAAGGGCCGTTGGGGCGAGTGCGTGTATTCGACGTTGTGCCTCACATCATGGTTTCGGTCGCCCGGAGCGTCATCCGTGCTGACACGGAACGCGGTACGGATAGGCACTCGGTAGCACCACGGAATGCACCCGGACACTGGCCGACACGCGGCTGCCGCGCGACCCTGGACGGCTTCCGCGCTGTCCCGCTACCGTGGTGCCGTGCTCGACCATCCACCCCTGCCCCGACCACGCCGTGAGCGGCCCTCGCTCCGGCCACCCCTGACCTTCGCGGCGGCCGCGCCCCTGGTCGGGCTGGTCGGGCTGGTCGTCCTGCTCCTGATGACCTCGCTCCCGATGATGCCCGCTCGTGGGGCACAGCCGGCCGTGGCCAGCTACCGCCTGGAGGCCAGCTACGACGTCGCCGTGCACCTCGTCTGGGACACACGCTGGGTGGACGTCGACACGACCATCGCGCTGCACAACACCAGCGGCGGCCCCGTCGACCGGCTGGAGCTCAACACGGTAGCCGCCCAGCTCGGTTCCATGCGTCGCCTGCGGGTCACGGTGGACGGCGTCCGGGTCCGCCCGTCGGTCGTCGGTCAGACCATCAGGGTGCCCTTCGACGAGCCGCTTGCGGAGGCCGCGGTCGCCAGCGTCCGGCTCGACTTCCGAGCGAGGCTGCGGACCACGGTTGCGGGGCGCTCCTACTTCTTCGCCCGGCTCGGTGACGTTGCCCAGCTGTACCGCTTCATCCCCTGGCTCAGCCGAGCCATCCGCTTCGGTTCCCAGGACCACGGTGAACCGTTCTTGACCCCCATCAGCCCGCAGGTGCGCGTCATGGCCAGCTCGGACCGCGACCTCGTGTGGGCCACGTCGGGCCGCCAGGTCGGTAGGCCGGACCGCCGCACGGCCGTCTTCGTAGCCCGCGACGTGCGCGACTTCGCCATCGCCGCCAGCCCGGCCTGGCGGACGGTGCGCGGCACCTCGCGGGACGGCGCGATCACGATCTATGCCCACACACGCCGGATGGACGGCCGGCGGCTCCTGGATCTCGCCCGGCAGGAGCTGGCACGCTACGCGAAGCTCACCGGCGTGTCCTATCCCTACGACACGTACCGCATCGCGGAGACGGGTGGCGGCCTGCCCATGGAGGCGCCCGCCCTGACATGGATCCCACGCCAGCGCGGGCCGGCCGAGCTGCCCTTCCTGGTCTCGCACGAGACCGCCCACCAGTGGTGGTACGCCATCGTCGGCAACGACCAGTCCACCAACGCCTTCGCCGATGAGGCCATGGCCGACTACTTCTCGCGCAGGGCCCGCCTGGCCATCCGGCCCAGCCGCTGCCCCATCGACCGGCTCGACCGTGACATCCGCGACTACTCCACGAGCTGCTACTACGAGGTCATCTACGTCCAGGGCGCGCGCTTCCTCGATGACCTGCGTCGCGACTTCGGCGAGGCGCCCTTCCGGCGTGCCGTGCGCGCCTACACGGCCGCCAACCGGCTCGGGATCGGCAGCAACGCCAGCCTGCTGGAGGCCTTCCGGGCGGAGATGGGGGAGGGCGTCCGCATGCGGTTCCAGCGCCGCTTCCCGAGCCTCTATTAGCGAGGGGTGGTCTCGTCCGGCCTGAGACCGGGTCCGCAGCACGCCAGTGCAGTGCTTCGCGCCGGTAGACTAGGTGTCGTGCTGGCCACAGGTCGCCTTCCGCATGCCTGAGAGCAGGAAGGCGTCGCCATTCCCGGACGCGGCCTCGGGGCCGGCTCTCCAAGAGGTCGGGCACGCTGAGCCGCTGGCGACCGATCGAGACGAGCACGGCGCCCCGATGCATCGAGGCTGGGCGCCCCTGAGTGGGCGGCGCCGCTGGGTCGAGCCCTTCGTCCTGGCCCTGCTGGCGCGAGGCTGCACCTACGGATACGCCATCATCGGACGTCTCGACGACATGCGTGTCAGCAACGGACCCGTCGACGCGGGACTGGTCTATCGAACCCTGCAGGACCTGGAGCGCGCGGGACAGGTCAGGTCGTCTTGGTCGGACGAGGTGACGGGACCGCGCCGCCGGGCCTACGAGATCACGGACGCGGGCTACCGCGCGCTCGACGAGTGGGCTGCCGTGATGCGTGAGCGTGCGCGACTCATCGGCGAGTTCAACGCGGACTACCTGGCCATCGTGAGCGCGCCGCGGCCGCCCGCGAGATAGGCAGCCGGCTCGCGCTGCTCGCGAGCGGACCTAGAGGGGCTGTGCCCCGGCGTGGGCGATGCGTTGCGCAAGCGCTTCCTGCTCGGCCGTCGAGAGGTTGTGGTCCAGCACCTGCAGGTACTCCGCCTCCTCGGCCAGGTGCACCTTGAGGAGGGCGTAGAGGCGATAGAGAACCCGGCGCAGGCCCATCGAGCCTGAAGGCCCGAGCGCGTCGGCCTCGAGGGCCTCCCTGTAGACGGACAGCGACGCGACCAGCCTGGTCAGCTCGGCGTGTTCGCGTCGCATGGGAGCCATCGAATGGCGGTTCTGCATGAGGCGTTCCAGCTCGGGGTAGATCTCCTGCTCGATGGTCTGCATGTGCGGCAGGAGGGTGTCCGTGATGAACACGTAGGACGCTTCGAACGCGTCTCGGAAGGCCTCCGGCCCGGGCTGCCCATGGAGCATGTCTGCGAGCGTCGGGATCCGGTCGAGCGCGATCGTGATGCGCTCGTGGTGTTCACGTCCGGCGGCCGTCATCGATGTCATCTGCGTGGACCTCCTGGGCTCATCTTGACGCACCCGGGCCTGGTCCTGCCGCGACAGGGTCCATCCGGCCCGGCCCCAATGTGCACCATGGCTCACGCACATAGGTGGCCCGAACAGGTACACAAGTCACGGCAGGCCCGCGAGGCGCCTGGCTCGGGCCTGCGGTACCAGGTCAAGGAAGGATGGCGGATGACGACACCGGAGAAGCTCCTCATCGTGGTCACCCACGGGCCCGAGGACCCGGAACTCGCCACGCTGCCCTTCGTGATGGCCGCGGCCGCCATCGTCTCGGATGTCGAGGTGGCCATGGCCTTCCAGTCCAACGGCGTGAACCTCGTCCGCAAGGGCGGCGCGGAGCACGTCTTCACGAGCAGCTTCCCGCCGCTGGTCGAGCTCCTCGAGAGCGTCGTCGAGCTGGGCGGCAAGCTGATGGCCTGCGCGCCGTGCCTGGAGAGCCGCAAGCTGGCCGTACCCGATGACCTGCGGCCCGAGGTCGAGATCATCGGCGCCGCCCGATTGGTGGCCGAGATCATGGCCGCCACCAGCACCATGACGTACTGACGCAGCCCAAACGAGGCCGGGTGCAGCACGCCTGCCGGCCGCAACAAGGAGTCCCAGCCATGCAGATGACCCCCGGACAGCTGGACGCCGCCGGACTGGCAGCCATCTCCGCCTCGAAGGTCGCCGACGCCCGCGGAAGCGCCTGCCCGGGGCCGCTCCTCGAGGCCAAGAAGGGCATCGGAGGTGTCGCCGTAGGCCAGGTCCTTGAGATCCTGTCCACGGACCCGCAGACCAAGAGCGACATCGGCGCCTGGTGTGCCAAGGTCGGCCACGGGTTCCTGGGCACGGTCGATGCGGACGGTTACGAGCGCGTCTTCGTGCGGCGCGCCAAGTGACGGGCGCAGGGCGCTAGCCCTCGGCGCAGACGAACAGGATCATGGGTCAGTCCCTGGCTCTCGAGCAGGTGGATCCGGCCACCCGTCCCACCCGGATGCTGGTCATCGCGACGTTGCTGTGCTCCTACCCGGGCATCGACGCCACCGGGCAGGCCCACATGGAGTACCCGCCCAACACGTACGTCATCCCGACGCCTGACCCGGTGATGTTCCCCGAGTCCTTCTACCTCTACTGCTTCGAGCGCGGCGTGGACGCCATCCTCATCGCCTCCTGTGGCACGGATAGCCCCTACAAGGGCTCCTTCGAACAGCTCGCGGTCCAGGTGGACCGCACCTACGTGCGCATGAAGGAGCTCGGCATCGATATCCGGCGACTCAAGCTGACGGCCATCTGCAGCGTCTGCACCAAGGCCTTCATCAAGGAGGTCTCGGACATGGAGGCCGTCCTCGACGCCCTCGGGCCCATCGGACCGCTGTCCCCCGCCCCCGAGCCGCGTCGCGTGCCGGCCGCGGAGGCGGCGACATGACCACCGAGGCCATGGGTCGCCTGGATCGCGACGTCCTCGTGGTAGGCGGCGGCATCGCCGGACTGCAGACGGCCCTGGACCTCGCGGACCGCGGGCGCTCGGTGCTGGTGGTGGACAAGGCGCCATCCATCGGCGGCAAGATGATCGCCCTCTCCAAGGTCTTCCCGACGATGGACTGTGCTTCCTGCATCACCACCCCGCGCATGTCCAGCGCCGCTCACCACGACAACGTCGACATCTGGGTCTACTCCGAGGTGGAGGCGCTGACGCCTAACCCTGCGGGCGGCTTCACGGCCACCGTCCGGCGCAAGGCCACCTACGTGGACGAGGACACCTGCATCGGCTGTCGGCTGTGCGAGTACGCCTGTCCGGTGGAGGTGCCCCACGAGTTCGAGGGGCGGATGGGCGCGCGGCGCGCTGTCTACATCCCCTTCGGGACTGCCATCCCCCAGAACGCGCTCATCGACGCTGACGAGTGCATCTTCTGTGGCAAGTGCGAGAAGGCCTGCCCGACCACGCCCACGGCCATCGATTTCACCCAGCAGGACCGCGTCGAGACGCTCCATGTCGACGCGACCGTGCTGGCCACCGGCTACCAGGTCACGCCGACCACGGCCAAGGCCGAGTATCACGGCGAGGCGGCCAACGTCGTCAGCGGCCTGGACATGGAGCGCCTGCTCTCGCCCAACGGGCCCTACGGGCGCGTGCTGCGACCCTCGGACGGCAAGATCCCCGAGCGGGTGGCGTACGTCCAGTGTGCTGGCTCGCGCGACGAGACCCTCGGCGTGCCCTACTGCTCGCGCGTCTGCTGCATGTACGCCATCAAGCAGGCCATGCTCCTCTCCGGCTCGCTTCCGCTGGCCGACATCACCGTCTACTACATGGACATCCGAGCCTTCGGCAAGGGCTACGAGCAGTTCTACCAGACGGCGCGGGCCATGGGCATCGAGTTCGTCAAGGCCAAGGTCGCCCGCATCGACGAGCAGCCGGACGGCGACCTGCGCCTGCGAATCGAGCGCATGGAGGGTGACGGTTCGGTCGACGAGCCGGTACACGACCTCGTCGTGCTTTCGGTGGGCATGCAGCCGGGCACCGACCCGCGCTCGTTCGTGGGCGTGGACCTCGACGGCGACGGCTTCATCAAGCCGGCCGACCCCAAGCTCGACGCCACGTGCACCAGCGTGCCCGGCATCTTCGCCAGCGGCACCGCCATCTCACCCAAGGACATCGTCGACAGTGTGGTCGAGGCCAGCGCGGCCGCCGCCAAGGTGGAGGCCTACCTGGCCGCGACCGCCGGCGCGCGCCCGCAGCGGGCCAGGCCGCTCATCTCCGTGTCGGAGCTACGTCCCCAGCAGCTGGCCGTAGCCGGCGCCATCGAGGATGCGCACCATGGTCAGTGAGGAATGGCCCGCGGCTGAGCAGCCCGACTGTCCCGAGCCGGTCGGCGACGACCGTCTCGGCCCCCTCGAGCTCAGTGCGCAGGAGGCGCCGGCCGGTCCCGGCGAGCGGCTGGGCGTGTACGTCTGCCACTGCGGTGGCAACATCAGCGACGTCGTCGATGTCGATGCCGTGGCCGAGGCCCTGCGCCATGAAGACGGTGTCTCCGTCGCGCGCCATATCGCCTTCATGTGCTCCGACGAGGGACAGGGGCAGATCACCAGGGACATCCGGGACCTGGGCCTGGACCGCGTCATCGTGGCGGCCTGCACACCCTCGCTGCACGAGACCACCTTCCGCAAGGCTGTCATCCGCGCGGGCATGAACCCCTACCTGTTCCTGCCCGCCAATATCCGCGAGCAGGTCAGCTGGGCCCATCCGCACGACCCGGAGGCTGCCACCGACAAGGCCATCTCCGTGGTGCGCGCCGCGGTCGGCAAATCACGGCTGCTGGAGCCGCTCCAGCCGGTGCGCGTCGATGCCGTCCACCGCATCCTCGTCATCGGTGGCGGCGTAGCCGGCCTGCGGGCGGCGCTCGACTGCGCGGCCATGGGGCAGGCAGTGACGCTCATCGAGAAGACACCCTTCCTGGGCGGCCGCTCGCTGCAGCTGGGCACGGTCTATCCCACCGACGAGCCGGCCGTGCCGTTGGTCCGCCGTCTCATCGACGCCGTCCTGGCCGACGAGCGCATCGAGGTGCTGACGTCCACGCGCCTGACCGGCCTGAGCGGCTTCCTTGGTGACTTCAGTGCCACCTTGACGACCGAGCCGCGCGGCGTGGACGCCGGTCTGCACGACCCGTCACTGGCAGTCGAGGCTTGTCCGACCGTGGTGCCCGACGAGTTCCAGGCCGGGTTGGCCATGCGCAAGGCCTTCTACAAGCCACACCCGCGTTCGGTGCCTGAGCTGTATGCCATCGACTGGGCCAACTGCACACGGTGCGGCGAGTGCGTCCTGGCTGCCGGCGGCGGGATCGAGATCGATGGCGTGCCGAGAGAGCTGGTAGTCGAGGTGGGCGCGCTCATCGTGGCCACGGGCTACGACCACTATCAGCCGCTTCAGGGCGAGTATGGCTTCGGCACCTCGGAGCGCGTGATCACCCTGCCCCAGCTCGAGCGCATGCTCGACCCCGAAGGTCCCACCGGTGGGCAGGTGCTGGTCGACGGGGTAGCGCCACGCAGCATGGCCTTCATCCACTGTGTCGGCAGCCGCCAGATCGCCGGGGTCGACGAGCCCGGGCCCGATGGGAAGCTCAACGAGTACTGCTCGCGCGTCTGCTGCACGGCCACCCTGCAGGCCACCAACGAGGTCCGCCGGCGCATGCCGCAGACGATGGTCTACGACCTCTACCGCGACATCCGCACCTACCAGAAGGAGCAGGAGGACTACTACGTCGACGCGTCCAAGTCGGGCGTGTGCTTCCTGCGCTTCGACAACGAGATGCGGCCCACGGTCTCAGCAGCCGCGTCGGGTGACTATCCGTTGGCGGTCCGCGTGACCGACACGCTCACGTTCGGGGCGCTGCTGGAGGTGCCGGCTGACCTCGTCGTGCTGGCCGTGGGCATGGAGCCACGGGACGTGGCCGATCTGGTCGACCTGACCAAGATGCCCGTAGGCTCCGACGCCTTCCTGCTGGAGGTCCACCCCAAGCTGCGGCCGGTGGAGACGTCCATCCCCGGCGTCTACCTTGCCGGCGCGGCCCAGGGCCCCAGGGACATCAGCGAGTCGACCTCGTCGGCCTCGGCCGCCGCGGTCAAGGCCGCGACCGTGCTGGCCCGGGACTACGTGGAGATGGACCCCTTCGTGGCCCGCGTGGACCTGGCCCGCTGCACCGGTGCCGGCAGCTGTGTCGAGGCCTGCCAGTACGACGGCGCCATCAGCCTCACCCGCATCGAGACCGACGAAGGCGTCTTCGAGCAGAAGGCCTACGTCAACCCGGTGGCCTGCGTCGGATGCGGCGCCTGTGTCGCTGCCTGTGCCGCGGAGGCCATCGACGTCCAGGGCTGGGAGATCGAGCAGTACCGAGCCATGATCGACGCCATCACCAGCGCGCCACCGATGCCTCCTGCCAGTCGGGTCGCGGAGGAGGCGCTGGCATGAACGAGGCGAAGGCTGCGGCCACGCCGCTGGAGATCTTCAAGCAGCGACATGGACCCGCGTCTGAGGAGCTGCTCGACTACGTGAAGCTCGCCAGCAAGCGCAAGGCGGCCGTCAAGAAGGCCCTCAAGGACGGACCCATGACCGTGCCCCAGGTGGCCCAAGCGACAGGCATCGAGCCCAGTGACGTGCTCTGGACCCTGACGGCCATGCGCAAGTACGGGCAGGCGGTCGAGGACGGGGTCGAAGGCGACTACCCACGCTATGCCCTGCCGGAGAAGGAAGTGAAGCGATGACGGCCCGGGCCGAGTCGGTGGCGGTGCGGGTGGACCCGGCGCTCCTGCCGGAGATCAAGCGCTTCGGGGCGTTCGATGTCGACGCCTGCTTCAACTGCGGCAACTGCACCGCCGTCTGCCCGCTCTCCGAGGGCGACTCGACGTTCCCCCGACGTCTCATCCGCTACGCCCAGGTGGGCATGCGTGACGAGCTGCTCGCGAGCAAGGAGCTATGGACCTGCTACGCCTGCGGCGAGTGCTCCGAGACCTGTCCTCGGCAGGCGGAGCCGTCCGAGTTCATGGCCGCTTCCCGCCGCTTCGCCACGGCCGCCTACGACCGCACCCGCATCGCGCGGTTCCTCTACCTGCAGCCACTGCTGGGCACCATCGCGGCGGTGGTGTTCGCGGTCCTGCTGGCCCTCTTCATGTACGTCAATCGCAGCGGCCCCGTGCCCGCCGCGGAGGCCGGCCTGGCCTTCTTCGAATGGGTGCCGGCGGGCCTCATCCACGACATCGGCATCGTGGCCATGGTCGTGGTCACCATCGCCGGTGTCGCCGGGGTGCTGACCATGATCGGCCGGGTGGCGCCGGCCAGCGGCATCGCCTGGCGAGGGCTGGCCAACGGGACGGGCCTGCGGGCCATGGGCGGCGCGCTCTGGTCGTCGATCGGGGTCGAGTCGCTGGGCCAGAAGCGCTATCGCGAGGACTGTCAGGCGAGTGAGGCGCCGACTGCCTGGTACCGGCGCACCTGGGTCATGCACGCGGCCACGATGATCGGCTTCCTGGGTCTGCTGCTGGCCACCACGCTCGACTTCGGCCTTGACGTCATCGGCGTGAAAGACACCGGCGAGCCGGTGCCCTTGTGGTACCCGGTGCGCCTGCTGGGCACCGTCGCGGGCGTGATGATGATGTACGGCGCGTCGGGCCTGATGCTGCGGCGCTGGCGCAAGGAGGGGCGGACGGTGCGCCACTCGTTCACCTCCGACTGGATGTTCCTCTGGCTGCTGTGGCTGGCGGGCCTCACCGGTTTCGTGATCGAGCTGGGGCTGTACCTGCCCTCGCCGCCGCTGTGGGGCTATGTCCTCTTCCTCGTCCACGTGGCCATCGCCATGGAGCTCACGCTGCTGGTGCCCTTCACCAAGTTCGCCCACGCCATCTACCGGCCGGTGTCCCTGTTCCTGGGCTCGCTCCAGCAACGCACGCGCGACTCCCAGGAACGCTAGTGGATCCCATGATGACCCGAAGGAGACGCGCGCTCGGGCCTAGCCGACGCGAGGTCGGACTCGACGGGCATCCACCACGAGCCGTCGGGCCGACGCTCCGGGTTTCCGACTACACTTGCTCGATAGGCGCCCTGCCACCGTGCTGACGCGCGCCCGCCCATCACTGTCCGTCACTCGGGGACCCGGATGAAGGTTGCCATCGTCAAGGAGACTGCGCCCTACGAGCGGCGCGTCGCCCTCGTGCCGGAGGTCATCGGCAAGATGATCGCCGCCGGGCACGAGGTTCTCGTCCAGGCCGGCGCGGGTGCGGGTGCCACCATCCCGGATGCCGACTTCGCCGCCGCCGGCGCCCGCGTCGTCCCGGAGGCGGAGCTCTATGCCTCGGCGGACGTCGTGCTGCGCGTCCAGAAGCCCACACCGGAGGAGACCGGCAAGCTCCATGCCGGCCAGGTCGTCATCGGCCTGCTGCAGCCGCTCATCGACCCGCAGGGCGCCCAGAACCTGGCCAAGGTCGGCGTCACCGCCGTCAGCCTGGATACCTTGCCCCGCACCCTCTCGCGCGCCCAGACCATGGACGCGCTCTCCAGCCAGGCCAACGTGGGCGGCTACAAGGCCGTCATCATGGCCGCCGACGCCTACGGTCGCTACTTCCCCCTCTTGACCACGGCCGCCGGCACGGCCAAGCCCGCCAACGTCCTCATCCTCGGCATCGGCGTGGCCGGTCTCCAGGCCATCGCCACGGCGCGCCGTCTCGGTGCGCTCGTGAAGGCCTACGACGTGCGCTCGGAGACCGAGGAGCAGGCCAGGTCGCTGGGTGCCCAGTTCCTGAAGCTGGAGTCGGTCGCGGACGCGACCGGCAGCGGTGGCTACGCCCGTGAGCTCAGCGAAGACGAGCGCGTGGCGCAGCAGGCCGAGCTCAACAGGCACATCAGCTCCATGGACATCGTCATCACCACGGCCCAGGTGCCCGGCCGCCGCCCACCCCTGCTGGTGACGGCGGAGGCGGTGCGCAACATGAAGGCCGGCTCGGTCATCGTGGACATGGCGGCCAGCGCCATGGGCGGCAACGTGGAGCTGTCCGTGCCGGACGACACCATCGTGACGGAGAACGGCGTGACCATCATCGCGCCGACCAACCTGCCGGCCACGATGCCCGGTGGCGCCAGCGGCTTCTATGCCCGCAACATCAGCGCGCTGCTGACGCACTTCATCAAGGACGGGAAGATGACGTTCGACTTCGATGATGAGATCACCGCCGGCACGGTCATCACGCACGACGGCAAGGTCGTGCATCCGGCCACGGCGGAGCTCCTGGCGCCGGCCCATGGCGGTGCCGCATGAGCGCTGAGATCAGCCTCCTGGCCTCCCTCCTCATCTTCGTGCTGGCTATCCTGGTCGGCTTCGAGGTCATCAGCAAGGTCCCGGCGACCCTGCACACCCCGCTCATGTCGGGCGCCAACTCCATCCACGGCATCGTGCTCATCGGCGCCATGATCATCGCCGGCATCGCCGACGAGCCCATCGGCTACATCCTGGCTTTCATCGGCGTCGTCTTCGGCGCCATGAACGTGGTCGGCGGCTACGTCGTCACGGACCGCATGCTGCAGATGTTCAGGAAGCGCCCCAGTGCCCCCAAGTCCGACGCCGGGAAGGGGGCCTGATCGATGTCTGACGAGACCCTCAACACCATCGTCATCCTGGTCGGTGCCCTGGCTGCCTCGGCCTTCGTCATCGGCCTGCACTACATGAACAGCCCGGCCACGGCGCGGACGGGCAACCGCATCTCCGCAGCCGGCATGGCCGTGGCCGTGGTCGTGACCTTCCTGTCGCTGATCCTGCGTGAGGGCGGCATCTCCACGGAAGGCCTCATCATCATCCTGGCCGGCTTCCTCATCGGCGGGGCCGTGGGCCTCTTCATGGCCCTGCGCGTGGCCATGACCGCCATGCCGCAGCTGGTCTCGCTCTTCAACGCCGTGGGCGGCGGCGCCGCCGCCATCGTGGCCCTCTTCGACTATGGCCACGTGGTGGGCACGCCTGAGGAGAAGGTCTCCACGGCCATCTTCGTCGTGCTCGGCGTGGTCATCGGCAGCATCACCTTCGCCGGCTCGCTTATCGCCTCAGGCAAGCTCCAGGGCCTCATCAGCGGCAAGCCCATCCGGGTCCCGGGTGGCACGCTGACGACGGCCATCCTGGGCATCGTGGCCCTCGTGGGCACGCTGCTGCTCGTCTTCTCTGCCGGTGAGTCGCCGGCGCTGGCGCTGGGCAACGAGGTCAAGATCCTGGCGCTGCTGGTGGTCTTCGCGGCCTCGCTGACGTTCGGCGTGACCATGGTGCTGCCCATCGGCGGCGCGGACATGCCGGTCGTCATCAGCCTGCTGAACTCGTTCACCGGTACCGCGGCGGCCATGTCCGGCTTCGTGCTGGAGAGCCCGCTGCTCATCATCGCCGGTGCCCTCGTCGGCGCGGCCGGCGGCATCCTCACCAAGCTCATGGCCGACGCCATGAACCGCTCGCTGCTGAACATCATGATCGGCGGCTTCGGCGGGGCAGAGGGCACGCAGGCCGACCCGACGGCCACCGGCGGCACGGTCCGCGAGGTCGGTGTGGACGATGCCGCCATCCAGCTGGCCTACGCCCAGAACGTCATCATCGTGCCCGGCTACGGCCTCGCCGTGGCCCAGGCGCAGCACGCCTGCCGCGAGCTGGGTGACGTGCTCGAGGAGCGCGGCGTCAACGTCAGCTACGCCATCCATCCGGTGGCCGGGCGCATGCCGGGCCACATGAACGTGCTGCTGGCGGAGGCCAACGTGCCCTACCCGCAGCTCAAGGAGATGGACGACATCAACCCCGAGTTCCCGCGCTGCGACGTGGCCCTCGTCATCGGTGCCAACGACGTCACCAACCCGGTGGCGCGGACCGACACGTCCTCGCCCATCTACGGCATGCCCATCCTCGATGTCGACGAGGCCAAGTCCATCATCGTCATCAAGCGCTCCATGGGCCGCGGCTACGCGGGCATCGACAACTCGCTCTACACGAATCCCAAGACCGGCATGCTCTTCGCCGACGCGAAGGCCGGCCTCGAGAACCTCCTGGCGGCTGTCAAGGCGCTGTAGTCGTCTCGCGGCGGCCCTCAGCGGCCGTCACAAGGCGCTGTAGCCGTCTCACGGCGGCCCTCAGCGGCCGTAGCGGGCGGCGGCCTCTGCATGCCGCGCGGCGACCCACTCGCGCAGGTCGGCCGGCTCCAGGACCTCGGCGTCAGGGCCCCAGCCGAGGATCCAGGAGCGGATCTCCAGGACGCCGGAGACGCGCGCTTGCCAGAGCAGGGAGCCATCGGGCTGCTGCTCCTGGACCTGGCTGGGATGCCAGCGCGTCTCCGCCACGCGCTGCGCCACCGAAGCCTCGAAGCGGATGACGATCGCCACCGGAGCCTCGTCGCCGATGACGTCCCACGCCGAGCGCATCTCGGCGGCGACCGAGGGGCTGCGGGACGGGAACGTGTCCGGTGTCAGCGAGGCCGATCGGATGCGCTCGACCTTGAAGGTGCGGCGGTCCTGGCGCTCCTCGTCGAAGCCGATGACATAGAGGGCCCGGGTCTGCGCGGAGGGCTCGATGGCGTAGGGCCGGAGGCGCAGGCGGCGCACGCCCTTCGAGGCGTCGTAGACCCCGGCCGTGTACTCGATCTCGACGACCCGGCGACCCGCCAGCGCCTCGGTGAGGGTGCGCAGGACCCGCGTGAAGGCCTCGTCGCGCGGCGTGTCGGCGAAGGCGTCGGCGGTCTCGTGGAGCTGCTCCGCCAGCACCGGAGGGAGCACCTGGGCGAGCTTGACGAAGGCGCCGATGATTTCGGGGTCCAGCTCGTCGGTGGCCTTGGTGAGCAGGCGCGCGGCCAGGAAGAAGGCCAGGGCCTCGGGCAACGTGAGCGCCAGTGGTGGCAGGAAGGCCCCGGCCTCCAGGCCGAAGCGGCCACCGTCGTTCCAGATGGCCAGGCCGGCGTCGAGGTCCATGGCCTCGAGGTCGCGATAGACCGTGCGCTTGGAGACCCCGACCTGCCTGGCCAGTGCCGCTGCGCTGATGCCGGCCTCGCCGTGCGCGTGCAGGACCTGGGCGATCTTCAGGTAGCGCGCCGCACGGTCCCACTTGGAGCCGCCGCGCTCATCGAACGTGCTCATGGCGCGCCGGACTCTAGCGGGTCCGCGGGCGCGCCGCTCGGCACCGCGGGCGCGCTGCTCGGTCCCGCGGGCACGCCGCTCGGCAGCACCGCTGCGATGGGCGAGAGCGACAGGTCGACGGCCCGGTCACGGTCCAGGGCATCCAGCTCGGCCTGCAGCACGGCGCGCACGCCGGTGGCCTGCCAGTCCGTATCGGCGCGTGAGCCGGAGACCTCCACCACCGCGCGGCCCAGCTCGCCGTCGCCGAAGACCCACCAGTCCATCTCCCCACGCCAGCGACGGATGTCTGCCTCGGCCCGCTCAGAGTCGTCCCGGAGCAGCCAGCGCAGGGGCAGGAACCGCGTCAGCGCCGTCGGCCCATCCATGAAGGTGCGGCAGTGTCGTGCTCGGGCACCCTCGAGGACCTCCAGGCCCAGGTCCTCGGCGACGATGGAGCCGCGCGGCACATCGACCCAGGCCTGCGGCGGGCCGTCCATCGTCAGCCGGTCCGGCCCCGAGCTGTCAAAGGGATCCGGACTCGTTTCCTGCCAGGCGCTGCGGGGGGCCGCCTGGTCGCCCGTGGCATCGTTCAGCCATGCCTGCCCGCCGATGCGCAGATAGGCCGTGCGACCCGTCCCGTCCGGGCCGCTCCAGGAGCCGCTCCACGATTCGTCGGTGCCGCGGCGCTGGCCGGTCAGGACGGCGCGACCCCGGACCTCGTCATCCAGGCTGGAGACCGCCCTGATGGTGACCTGCGCGTGCCGGCCAAGGCCGATGGGCTCGTCGCAGAAGGGCGGCACGAGGTCGGCATCCGTGGGTCCGTACCGCGAGCGCGGCGGTTGCGAGGCACGCAGGCCTTCGTCGTTGATGAGCACGACCAGCACGAAGGCGGCCGCGATGAGAGCGGTCACGGCGATGGCCAGGGCGATCGACAGAACCGTCGCGCGCGACTCGAAGACGGGCTCAGCGCGCCGCTCGTGGACGAAGCCGAGGAGGCTGAAGAGCGCCATCGTGAAGACCGCCAACAGTCCGGCGTAGGCGGCCTCCGCCGACGGCACCAGCGATCGCTGCTCGTCCGCCACGAGGGTGCTGATGACTCCGTAGAGGACCGGGATGGCGAACAGGAGCGCCGCGATCCAGAGCCAGATGAGGGCCACGCGGTGGCGGTGCTGCTCAGCCGCGGGTGGCCAGGCGACCCCGGCTGCAGCCACCAGCACCGGCCCGAAGCAGATGAGGGCCACCACGATGTCCAGGGCCCCCCCGGGTCGATAGGCCGTTGCGACCGCGAGCGCGGTGGCAGCCCAGAGGCCCGCCAGGACGACAGCGAGGCTGCGCATCAGTCCACGTGGGGCAGCGGGGTCGCTCATCGACCACGGCAGCATAGCGCCGTGACGATGGCTGCCGTGCCGCGTACCATCGGAGCGCCATGGCCCGCACCTACACGGCGACCGTCACCACGCCGGCCACCACGCGTTCGCCGGGCAGTCACAGCCGGCCCTTCGTCAGCCTGCTCAGCGACTTCGGCCTGCGCGACCCCTCGGCCGGCATCATGCGCGCCGTGGTGGCCGGCATCTGCCCGGCGGCCATCGTCGTCGACCTCGCCCACGAGGTCGACAAGTTCGCCATCCGTGACGGGGCCCTGCTGCTGTGGAGCGCAGTGCCCTACCTGCCCATCGGCGCGCACGTGGCGGTGGTCGATCCCGGCGTGGGCACCGCTCGCAAGGGCATCGCCATCCAGACGCTGCGCGGAGACTACCTGGTCGGACCGGACAACGGCCTGCTCATGCCGGCCGCGGCACGCCTGGGCGGCATCACGCGGGCGCACCTGCTCGAGGATCCGCGCTACAGCCTGCCCGAGATCTCGAGCTCCTTCCACGGACGCGACGTCTTCGCCCCCGCCGCGGCGCATCTCGCGGACGGCGTGGCTATCGACCAGCTGGGTCGGGCCGTGGATCCGCGCCGCCTGGCGGAGCTGGAGTGGCCGCGCCCGGCCATCCTGCCCGGTCGGCTTTCCAGCCAGGCCATCTACCTCGACACGTTCGGCAACGTGAAGCTCTCGGCATTGGTCGAGGACCTGGCATCGGCGCTGCCCGGCCTCCAGCTCGGCGAGCGGCTGGTCGTACGCATCGGCGCGGGAGCGGCTCTCCGCGAGATCGGCACGCCCTGGGTCCGGACCTTCGGCGAGGTCCCCAAAGGCACGCCCCTCCTGACGACCGATTCATACGGCCGGCTCAACCTCGCCCTGCACCAGGGATCGGCCGCGGCCACCTTCGGCGTGACGCTCGACGAGGCCGTGGAGGTGCGTCGAGCGATGGGACGATCATCGCCATCCCGGCCCTGAGGCGCTCGCGAGTCGCGGGCGGACTCAGCTGAGCAGCTGGGGCTGCAGCTCGACCTCGTCGACGGGCATCGATGGCGGCACGAACTCGCCGGCCAGCGCCAGGCCATCGGCGGCCGTGGCCACCCGGTCTCTCCCGGCGCGCTTGGCGGCGTAGAGGGCGCGGTCGGCGGCCAGCAGCAGCGAGGCACGGCTGTCGCCATCCCCGGGGAACGTGGCCACGCCCACGGAGCAGCGCATGGACGCAGGCTCACCGTCCGTGCCAGGCACCTCGCGGATGAGGGCACGCACCCGCTCGGCGACCTCGACGGCATCGCGCAGCCGCGCGCGGGGCAGGATGAGGCTGAACTCGTCGCCACCGTAGCGGTACACGTGGTCGGACTCCCGGCTGGCCGAACGGATGGCCCCGGCGATGGCGCTCAGGAGCATGTTGCCGACCTCGTGGCCGTGTCGGTCGTTGTACGACTTGAAGTCGTCCAGGTCGAGCATCAGCAGCCCGAAATGCTCTTCCCGCTGCACCGCGGCCAGCAGCTCCTCACGGAAGGTGCCGTGGTTGCGCAGCCCGGTGAGGGCGTCCATCTGGGCGCGGATCTCGACAGCCCGGTGGGTGAGCGCATTCTGCAGGGCGATGGAGGCATGGGCCGCGAAGATGCGCACGAGGTCGAGCTCCCGCGCTTCGAAGCGCGCATCCTCACCCCGGCGCTTGATGTAGAGGATGCCCAGCACCCGGTCGCGTCCCCGCAGGGGCGCCAGGATGAGCGCCGCCGGGTCCGAGCCCGTACGCCGCACGCTGCGGGCCTCACCCTTCGCGAGCACCTCAGCGACCACGACGCCGGTATCGGGCAGACGGCGTGACAGGAAGGCTTCGGCACCCTCACCGCGGGCCAGCAGCGGACTGAGCTGGCGCTGGTGGACCTGGTGGACGTAGACCCCAAGGGTGTCCACGGCGATGATGCGACCGAGGCTCTCGGCGACCTCGGCCATGACGGCCGCAGGGTCGAGGTTGGTGAGGATGGCCTCGGTGACCCGGAGCAGCTCCCGCTGGCCGTGCAGCTGCTGGTCAAGGGTCTCTCCCTGGGCGCGCAGGCGAGCGGAGATGTCGGCGTTGACCATGGCCTGCGCGGCGATCGACGCGTAGATGCCCAGGTAGCGCAGGTCATCGGGCGTGAAGCGATCGAGGCCCAGCTTGGAGAGGACGATGACGCCGATGGCTTTGTCCTCGTAGATCATGGGCGCCACGAGCATCGACTCGGCGAGGTCAGGCTCGGTGCCTGGCATCTGGACGCCGCGCGGGTCGCAGGCTGCGTCGGGCAGGTACTGGGCGATGCCGTGGCTGGCCACCCAGCCGGTGATGCCCTCGCCGAGCCGGACGCGCAGCTGGTTGCCGTCTTCGTCGATGTACTCGCTGGTCTGGCCCTGCCAGGCGACCGGCACGACGTCCTCGCCGCGCACCCGGTAGACCCGCACGTTGTGATAGTCGATGAGCTGCTGCAGCTCGGCGCAGATGGCCTGACCGATCTCGTCGACCGAGCTCAGGTGGTTGAGTCTGGTGCCGAGCTTGGCGATGGAATCGATCTGCCCTTCCCAGTCGGCGACCGGCCCGTCCGATCCGCCCGTCGTGGCCCGGGGACGCGTGGTCCGCCCCATGGACTGCGGCGTCTCCGACGCGCCTATGAACGCCTGCAGGTCATCGACGAGGAAGCGGCGGTCGCCGCGGGCGTTCACTCGCAGGCAGCGCAAGCGGCCCTGGTCTGCCCAGGCCCGCAGCGTGTTGGGGTGGACGCCCAGCATCCGGGCAGCCTTGGTGATGGGCAGTGTGGTGGTGTCTGGCGTGCTCGTCATGCCTTGTGCCCCCCGAGCGCTTCGGTGCGCGCGACGGAAGCTGACTGTAGGGCGGACCTCACATCTCCTCATATGGGAGTTCCGTACCACGTGCCTGATGCTGCGGGGCGCAGCCGACCAGCGCTCCGTCAGCGGGCGCGCAGCCTCACCAGGGCTGCCGTCGCGAGGGCTGTCACGAGACCCAGTGCCATGACCCCGAGCATCATCGCGAGCGGCGAGCCCACCAGGCCCGGCCCGTCGCCTTCGGAGCGCGGATCGCCACCGGCCAGCAGGCCCCCCGGAGCCGCCGACGGTTCGGCGGCCAGTGCTGCCACGGCCATGGCACACGCGAGCAGTGCGGCCAGGACGACGACCATCAGCAGGGTCCGACTCCGTGTTGCCCGCGCGAGCACCGGCCTCACCGTCCCAGGAGCATGACGAGCAGGCCGCCCGCCGCGACCAGGGGGCCGGCCGCCAGCAGGCCCGTGGCCACGAGAAGGCTGCGGCGCCGGTGGGCACCCAGGATGCGCATGGCCTCGCTGGGCTCGAGCGTGGTCAGGATGAGGGGTCGGCGCAGCCCGGGTCCCAGGATCGTCTCACCAGCCTCGCCCAGCCGTGGCACGCCACAGGCCGTCCCGTGATCGGTCGACGAGACCTGCTCGATGCGCAGTGCGACGGGGCTGTCCGCCGCCATCCCGTGTGGCGGACCGTCGCCCGTGGCGGCCGCGAGATCGGCCGCGACGCCGCGCGACACTCGGGGCACCACGACCAGTCCGTCGCCGAGGGCTTCGACATCGACGCTCACCCGCTCGCCGCGCTCGACCAGGTCGAAGGGGACGGCGGAGCGCTCGTCGTCGAGGGTCTGCCACGTGGACCCGCGGAGCCTGCCCGGCACGGATCGCTGCAGCCGGCGCCGCCGGAACACGAGGGGCGTGTCGTCGTCGCCGGGGAACTCCTCGGCGCTGTCGATGCGTCCGTGAAGCCGGACGTAGGCTTGCTCGCCGCGGGCGGCCATCGCCCGGGCCTCGGCCAGGCTGCGCTGTGGCGCCGCAGCGAGGAGTCGGCCGATCCGCCAGCCCTCACCGCCCTGGCGCAGGAGCAGCCAGCCGGCGAACACGAGGAGGAGGCCGGCGAGGACCAGGAGGGGGCCGATCATGTGCCCGGCTCCATCGGCCAGCGTGCCGCCGGCTGCAGGCTGCGGCAACTGCGGCCGCTGTGGCCGCTGTGGCCGCAGCGGCGCGCCATCGCGAGCAGGCAACGACCCGAAGGAACCGTCCACGCGACGTGGGCCGTGATGCGATCGTAGCCGTTAGTCGGTTCCCGGGCCCCTTCGGGTCGTGGCTGACCGTAGGCTCGCGGGTGGCGGCAGGTCAATGCCGGCCGGGGCGAAGGTGGTGTCTGCAGGCACCGCGGTATCCACCGCTCGTCCACAGCCCTCGCGCTCGTTCCTGGCACCTCGGTCACCCTGAGAGGCTCCGTCCAGTCCGGGCGTCGAGCACGGCGACCGCGCCTCCGTAGCCGGTCAGCGCCAGGTTCCCGCCCAGCAGCTCGGCCGCGGCGATGACGTCCCGATGAGCCACGCGCCACAACGTGCCGCCGGCCGCGTCGAGGGCGACGGTCTCTACCTCCCCCTGGAGGAGCACGTGCGGCAGACGTGTCGAGCCCAGTAGCGCGACCAGCGGTGTGCCCGAGCGGTAGCTCCAGCGCAGCTTCCCGGTGCGACTGGCGAACCCGTAGGCCACGAACCCGTACTTGACGACCAAGAGCGCCTCGCTGTCCCAGAGCAGGCCGTCGGGCTCGTCAAAGACGGGGGAGGCGAGGCGTACCGTCCAGGCGCCGAGCGGTCCCTCCACGCGCAGCTCAGCCCGGCACATGCGCGCTGTGTCACCTCCGGCAAGCTCGCCGTGATCGACCAGGTTGCCGCTGCCCTCGGTCAGGGCGAAGACGTCGTCGCCCGATCCGCTGCCGCCCCAGCGGTAGCGGGCCGCGAGCCCACCGGGATACGCGATGGTGGCGCGCTGGGCCTCACTCACGGACCGGGAGCGTCGGCCCCAGCCGGCTCCGCGCAGGGCGCCACGAGGGCATCGGAGAGCATCGCCAGCGTGCGCGGCGAGACGGGAAAGACGGCGTTGTCGGTGCCGGCCGCGGCCCACACCTCCGGGTACCCGTCCAGGCCCGGATCCATGACCACCTGGATGTGCTGGCGATGACCGAAGGGCGGGATGCCGCCGATGCTGAAGCCGGTGGCGTCGGCGGCTTCACGCGCCGTCGCCCGGCGCATGCGTGTCTTGGCCGTCACCGTGGCCAGCCTGGCGATGTCGACGCGGTCGGTGCCGCGCACCAGGGCGATGATGGGCTCCAGGCCGGCATCGTCGCGGGCCAGGTCCACGGGTGCCACGAAGACCAGCGACTTGACGATCTGGCCGAGCTCCACGCCGATGGCGTCGGCAGCCTCCTGGGCCGTGTGCGTCGACCCGTCGAAGACGACGACCTCGATCGTCACGCCTCGTCTGGCAGCTGCCTCACGGACACGCTGATGGGCAGGGTGCGCTGGCTCCGGCACGGCGCGAGTCTAGCATCGGGCCTCCGGGTCTCCGGTCGCGCAGCCCGCACCTCTGGCACTCTCGTGCGGGCCACTGAGCGGCCGGGTGTAGCATGCGCATCACAACCTCACATGGGACAGGGGAGCGCCCACGCGGCGCTGAGAGTGCGGCCCCGGCCGCAGACCCTCGGAACCTGATCCGGCTCGTACCGGCGAAGGGAGTCACTGGCGCAGCCTCCGTCCCGCTCACGACGGAGGCTTCGACGTCACATGGCCAGCCACGCGCACGCACTCATCGTCGCCGACGGTGACGTCGACGTCGTCGCGCTCACCGAGCTGGCGGCCGGGGTGCCCCGGGCCGGACTGGCCGCAGTACCCGGGGAGCGGATACAGGCAGCCGTACCCGGGGAGCGGCCACAGGCCACGGCATCGGCGGAGCGGCCATGGGTCATCGCCGCCGATGGTGGCGCGGCACGCTGTCTTGCGGCCGGCGTGCGCCCGGACATCGTGGTAGGCGACTTCGACTCGCTGCCGTTCGAGGCCCTGGCGCGTCTCCGGGAGCTGGGGGTCGAGGTGCGAACCGCCTCGCCCGACAAGGATGAGAGCGACATGGAGCTCTGCCTCCTCGTTGCCCTCGAGCAGGCCGTGACGCGTGTGACCATACTGGGAGCACTCGGCCTTGTCCGCCCAGAGCACTCCTTCGCCAACCTGTTGCTGCTGGCCGACCCGCGCTTCGACGACCTGGACATGGCCATCGTGGGCCACGGCTCGCGTACCTGGCGCATCGGCACGTCCGATGGACCGGGCGAGGCGCGCCTGAAGGGCGGCCCCGGCGACCATGTCTCGCTCCTGCCGCTCGACGCCCGCGTCGAGGGCGTGCGCACGGACGGCCTGCGCTTCGGGCTGCATGACGAATCGCTGCCGCTGGGCCCGTCGCGCGGTCTCTCCAACGAGCTGCTCGGAGACGCTGCCCAGGTGACCACCCGGCGCGGTCGCCTGCTCGTCGTGCACACCGACCGGCAGGCGGAACGTGGTCTGCCCACAGGCCACCGGGAGGACTGACATGCGCCATCGAACGCGCACCCCGCTCCGCACGCCCCTGGCAGCCGCGATGGCGGTCTCGGCCGTGATCCTGGCCGGCTCGTTACCGGCCGCGGCGCAGCCGGAGACGCTGACGCTCATGACGCATGACTCGTTCTACCTGCCCGATGCCGTCATCGAGGCCTTCGAGGCCGAGCACGACGTGCGACTGGAGGTGCTGCCCTCGGGCGACGCCGGGGCCATGGTCAACCAGGCCATCCTGACGGCCGACCGGCCTTTCGCCGACGTGCTCTACGGCATCGACAACACGTTCCTCTCGCGGGCTCTCGAGGCCGACATCTTCGAGCCCTACGAGTCGCCCGCGCTGGAGGCCGTGCCGTCCGACCTGGTCCTCGATCCCGGGCACCACGTCACGCCCATCGACACCGCCGACGTCTGCCTCAACATCGACCGCGAGGCCTTCGCGGATGGCGCCCTGCCGTTGCCGGACGACCTCGGTGACCTCCTCGACCCGGCCCTGGCCGACCAGCTGGTGGTCGAGAACCCGGCCACCTCGTCGCCCGGGCTGGCCTTCCTGCTGGCCACCATCGCCACCTTCGGCGAGGACCCACAGACCGGCTGGCAGGCCTACTGGGAGGGACTGCGCGACAACGGCGTCCAGGTCGCGGCCGGCTGGGAGGAGGCCTACTACGGTGGCTTCTCCGGGGGCTCCGGCGAAGGCGACCGGCCCATCGTGGTCTCGTACGCCTCCAGCCCGGCAGCGGAGGTCGTCTTCGGTCCCGATCCCGAGGCTGATGAGTCGCCCACGGCGGCCCTCCAGGCGGGCTGCTTCCGGCAGGTCGAGTTCGCGGGCATCCTGCGCGGCACTGACCAGCCCGAGCTGGCCGCCGCGCTCATCGACCATCTCCTGGCGCCCGAGACGCAGGCCGAGCTGCCCCTGGCCATGTACGTCTACCCCGCACGCTCCGATGTGGCGCTGCCCGAAGTGTTCGCGCGCCACGCCCTTCGCCCGGCGGCACCCCTGGGCCTGGAGCCGGCGGCCATCGCGGCGGGCCGCGAGGCCTGGATCCGCACGTGGACGGACATCGTGCTGCGGTGACGCGATCCACGGCCCTCCTGCTGGCGGCCCCGCCGCTGGCGTTCGTGGGCCTCTTCTTCCTGTGGCCGGTGGCCAACATCCTGGCCCTGGGCATCGCCCCCGGTGGCAGCCTGGCGCTGGGTGGCGTCATCGCCGCTTGGCGAGAGCCGTACGTGCTGGACGTCGTGCTCTTCACGGTCGGACTGGCGACGGTCTCCACGGCGCTGACGCTGCTGCTGGGCCTGCCCGTCGCCTGGGTCTTCGCCCGCTTCGACTTCCCCGGCCGACGGGTGGCGCGGGCGCTGACGGTCGTGCCCTTCGTGCTGCCCACCGTCGTCGTTGGCTCCGCATTCCTGGCGCTGCTCGGCCCACGCAGCCCGCTCAACGCGGCCGCGGAGGCGATCCTGGGGCCGGACGTGCCGCAGGTCCGCCTGGATGGCTCCGCGGCGGCCATCGTCATCGCCCATGTCTTCTACAACGTGGCCGTGGTCGTGCGGCTGGTGGGCGGCCTCTGGGAGCACCTTGACGTGCGCAGCGAGGAGGCTGCCCGTGTCCTGGGCGCTTCGCCCTGGCGTGCCTTCCGGGAGGTCACGTGGCCGTTGCTGCGCCCGGCGGTCATCTCGGCCGCCTCAATCGTCTTCCTCTTCACGGTCACCTCCTTCGGCGTCGTGCTGCTGCTGGGCGGGCCCCGCGACACGACCCTCGAGGTGGAGATCTACCGTCAGACGGCCATCCTGCTCGACTTGCCCACGGCGGCCGCGCTGACCATCCTGCAGATGGCCGGCATCCTCGTGCTGCTGCTGGCCAGCGCCCGCGTCCAGGAGCACCTGGCCGTGCAGCAGCACCTTGCCGCCGCCGGCACCACGGCGCGACGACCGAGGCCCGGCCGCGAGCGGCTGGTGGTGGCTGGCATCCTCGTGGCCACGGCCGTCTTCATGCTGACGCCGCTCCTCGTCCTGGTGGAGCGCGCCCTCGCCGGCCCGGATGGCTACGGCGTGGGGGCGTTCGCGGCGCTGCTCCGGGAGGACCCGCGCACGCGCCTCGCGGCGGCACCCATCGGCGCCGTCGTGGACTCGCTCCTCTTCGCGGTCGCCACCACGCTCCTGGCCGGCAGCCTGGGCCTGCTGGCAGCCGCCGTCGTGGGCTACCGGCGCGGCTGGCTCTCGAGATCGATGGACGCCCTCTTCATGCTGCCACTGGGCACCTCCGCGGTCATCGTCGGCTTCGGCTTCCTGGTCGCGCTGGACACGCCGCCCATCGACCTGCGCACCTCCATCCTGCTCATCCCCATCGCCCACTCGCTCATCGCGCTGCCCTTCGTGATGCGCGCCGTGGTGCCGGTCATCCGCTCCATGGATGATCGCCTGCGGGAGGCGGCCGCAGTCCTGGGTGCCTCGCCGGCGCGTGCCTGGCGCGAGGTGGACGCGCCGATCCTGGGGCGAGCCGCGCTGGTGGGCGCCGGCTTCGCCTTCGCCATCTCGCTGGGCGAGTTCGGGGCCACGCTCTTCATCGCGCGTCCGGACACGGTCACCATCCCGGTCGCCATCTTCCGGCTGCTGGGGCAGCCCGGGGCAGCCAACTTCGCCACCGCCATGGCGCTGGCCACGGTGCTCATGGGCCTCTCGGCGGGGGCGGTGCTGCTCATCGAGCGCCTCCGCGGCCGCGGTCCGCAGCCCTTCTAGGCGCGTCGATGCTCAGCGTGCGCGGGCTGGTCGCGGCCTACGAGGGCGAGGACATCCTGCGCGGCATCGACCTGGACGTACCGACCGGCCAGCTGCTCTGCGTGCTGGGTCCCAGCGGCGGCGGCAAGTCCACCCTGCTGCGTTCCGTGGCCGGCCTGGAGGAGCCACGAGCGGGCAGCGTCCACCTCGACGGGCACGACCTGGCGGGTGTCCCCGCGCACGAGCGCGGAGTCGGCCTCATGTTCCAGGACTACGCGCTCTTCCCGCATCGCGACGTGGGCGACAACGTGGCCTTCGGGCTGCGCATGCGCGGCGCCCGGCACGAGGCCGTCCGCGCTCGCGTCCGCGACCTGCTCGAGCTCGTGGGCCTGCCCGGGGCGGAACGGCGGCCGGTGGACCAGCTCTCCGGCGGCGAGCAGCAGCGCGTGGCCCTGGCGCGAGCGCTGGCCCCCCAGCCGCGCCTTCTCATGCTCGACGAGCCCATGGGGTCGCTGGACCGCTCCCTGCGCGAGCGCCTTCCCGAGGAGCTGCGTGCCATCTTCACGGACCTGGGCCTGACGACCATCTACGTGACCCATGACCAGGACGAGGCCCTCTCGGTGGCCGACCGCGTCGTCATCCTCGAGGCCGGTCGCCTGGTCGCCGATGGCGCGCCGGAGCAGCTCTGGCTGGCCCCGCCCTCCGCCTGGGTGGCCCGCTTCCTGGGCTTCCGCAACGTCGCACGGGGGCGCTCCGTCGGGGGGCGCCTGGAGACCCCCTGGGGCTCGCTGCTCTCGGGCGCCGAGGGCGCCATGGACGCAGCTGGTGCCGCAGACGCTGGTGCCGCTGCGGGCGCTGGGGCGAGCCTGTCGGTCGGGGAGGTCACCGTCGTGCTGCGTGCCGCCGGCCTGGTGGCCGCCGCCGATGGGCCCATCCGCGGGCACGTCAGCAGCCGGCGCTTCGGCGGCGACCACGTCCTCTACACGGTGGATGTCCCGGGCGCGCCCCCGCTCCAGGTCGAGGCTCGTGGTGGCGAGTGGCCCGCCGTGGGCCAGTCCGTCACGCTGCAGACGCTGCCGGGCAGTGTCCATGTCATCCGCGACCCGGTCGAGGACGTGGGGCCCAC
>JBFYUV010000045.1:0-4671 GCA_041299865.1 Chloroflexota bacterium | reverse complement strand
GACGCCGTCGCGCGCCACCTCGCCGCGCGCGGCTGGACCATCCTGGCCCGCAACCTGCGCGTGGGCCGCAGCGAGCTGGACATCGTGGCCCGCGAACCGTCGGGGCCATGCGCCTTCGTCATCGTCGAGGTGCGCTCGCGCACGGTGCCACGGTTTGGAGCGCCGCAGGAGTCGGTCGACGCGGCCAAGGTCGCGCGCCTCTACGCGGCGGCCTGGGACCTCGCCCGGGCGGGGCAGATCCCCGGTGGCGGCCGGCTTGCGGGCAGGCCCTTCCGGGTGGATCTCGTGACCGTCGTTCGTGAGGGCGCCGGTGCCAAGTGGCGAGTGTCGGCCCACCTGCGAGGGCTGGCGCCGCCATAGGGCGGGTGAGAGGCCCAGGAGGTCGGCGGCCGGGCCTGCGAGCGACCCATCGTGCTAGACTCCCGCAGGCGCCACGAAGGGGCCACGAGCGCAGCCAACGCTGTGCATCACACACGCGTGCCGCTCCCCGCAGGGGTGCCGGGCGACCGCTGGTCGCCGGTCTGCGGATGACGAGGCACGCGGAGGCAGAACCGACCAGGAGGTCCGCACCCCATGTCGTCCGTTTCGATGCGCCAGCTGCTGGAGGCAGGTGTCCACTTCGGGCACCAGACTCGCCGCTGGAATCCCAAGATGAAGCCCTTCATCTTCGCCGAGCGCAACGGTATCCACATCATCGACCTGGCCCAGACGGTCAGCCGCCTGGACGCTGCGCTCGCCTTCGTCACCGAGACGGTCGCCAACGGCGACTACGTGCTCTTCGTGGGCACCAAGAAGCAGGCCCAGGAGCCCATCGCAGAGGAAGCTGCCCGGGCGGAGATGCCCTGGGTCAACCACCGCTGGCTGGGCGGCATGCTGACCAACTTCGTGACCATCCGCAAGCGTGTCGGCCGGCTCGACCAGATCGAGGCCATGCAAGCCAGCGGAGACCTCGATCGGCGCTCCAAGAAGGAAGCCTCCGGCATCCTCGAGGAGATGGCTCGCCTGCAGCTCAAGCTGGGCGGCGTTCGCAAGATGCGTCGCCTGCCGGGCGCCATCTTCGTCGTCGACCCGCAGCGCGAGCACATCGCCGTCACCGAGGCCCGCCGTCTCGAGATCCCGGTCATCGGCACGGGTGACACGAACGTCGACCCCGACCAGATCGACTACATCATCCCCGCCAATGACGACGCCATCCGCGCCATCCGGCTGCTCTGCCGGCTCGTCTCGGATGCCGCCATCGAGGGCCTCGCGCGGCGCGCCACACGTGGCCCGGGCGAAGCGGCCATGAGTGCCGACATCGCCGAGGCCGAGGAAGCCAGCGACGAGGTCATGGCCGCGATCGCGGCGGGCGGCACGTACAGCTTCGTGCCCGAGCCTGACGAGGACGAGACCGTGCTGCCGGGTGAGGACGACCTGCTGGCGGCCGCATCGGCCGAGGCCCTCCTGGCCGGCGAGCCGGTCGCGGCGGCCGAGGAGGTCGAGGAAGAGCAGCCCCGCGCCAGCAAGCCTCGAGCCCGCAAGCCGTCCAGTGAGCCCACGGAGACCGTCGAGGAGGCCACATCGGCCCCCGAGCCCGCCGCGGCCACCGAGCCCGCGGCAGCCAAGCCCACAGCGGCCACCAAGCCCGCGGCCAAGCCCAGCGCGGCCAAGCCCACCGCCACCACCAAGCCCGCCAAGCCAGCTCCGGTCACCGAGAGCGCATCTGCCGACGAGCCCGCCGCGGCGCAGGAGACCAGCACGGCCGACGAGGCCTGACAACGACCAATGCCGCGCGCCGGCGTTCAGCGCGACGCCGACGACGCGAACCAGGCACAGGAAGGGGAACGTCACGAGCATGACCGAGACGACGATCAGCCCGGCGCTGGTCAAGGATCTGCGCGATCGGACCGGCGCTGGCTTCATGGATTGCAAGAAGGCACTCACGGAGACCGGCGGCGACCTGGGAGCCGCCATCGCACTGTTGAAGGCCAAGGGTCAGGCGGCCGCGGCGGGCAAGGCCGGGCGCGATGCGCGCGAGGGCCAGGTGGCCTCCTACATCCACGCCGGCGGTCGCCTCGGCGTCCTCATCGAGGTCAACTGCGAGACGGACTTCGTGGCCCGCACCGATGACTTCCAGAAGCTCGTCCGTGAGCTGGCCATGCAGGTCGCCGGTTTCCGCCCGCGCTACCCGACCATCGAGTCGATCCCGGCCGACGTCGTGGCGGCCAGGAAGGCCGAGCTGCTCGCCGATGAGACGACGCAGAAGAAGCCGGCCGAGATCCGCGAGAAGATCGTCGAAGGCCAGCTCGCCAAGTGGTACAAGGAGGTCGTGCTCTCCGAGCAGACCTTCCGTGACACCGACCAGACCGTCGGCGAGCTCATCACCGACGCCATCGCACGCATCGGCGAGAACATCCGCGTGCGCCGCTTCGTGCGCTTCGAGCTCGGGGAGGAGCTGTGACCGACGGCTCCACGCGAGCCGCCAACATGGGGGCGCCCTTAGGAGGCGCTCGCTACGGCCGCATCCTGCTGAAGCTCTCCGGTGAGGCCCTGCTCGGTTCACGCCAGTACGGAGTGGATCCCGCCAAGTGCCTCGATATCGCGGCGCAGGTCCATACCATCCGCGAGCACGGCGTGGAGGTCGCCATCGTCGTCGGCGGCGGCAACATCTTTCGCGGCCTGGCCGCGGCGGCCAAGGGCATGGACCGGGCCACGGGTGACTACATGGGCATGCTGGCCACGGTCATGAACGCCCTGGCCCTGCAGGATGCCCTGGAGACATCGGGCGTGGAATCGCGCGTCATGACCGCCATCGGCATGAACGAGGTCGCCGAGCCGTACATCCGGCGGCGGGCCGTGCGACACCTGGAGAAAGGCCGCGTGGTCATCCTGGCGGCCGGCACCGGCAACCCCTACTTCACGACCGATACGGCCGCGGCCCTGCGCGCCATCGAGATCGGAGCCCAGGTCCTGCTCAAGGCCACCAAGGTGGACGGCGTCTACAGCGCCGACCCCGTGCTGGACCCGCAGGCCATCCGTCACGAGGAGCTGGGCTACACGGAGATCCTTGCCAAGCGACTGGCCGTGCTCGACTCGACGGCGGTCAGCCTGTGCATGGACAATGACCTTCCGATCCTCGTCTTCGACATCAACCACGAGGACAACATCGCCCGCGCCGCGCTCGGGGAACCGGTCGGGACGCTCATCCACGGAGGGAAGGACGCATGAGCGACGCTCAGGGTCAGTCGATCGACGCGCGCATGGCCGACGCCGTCGAGGCCATGGACCGCGACTTCAACCACATCCGTACCGGTCGCGCCTCGACCTCGCTCGTGGAGCGCCTGCAGGTGGACTACTACGGCACACCGACGTCGCTCAACCAGCTGGCCAACATCAGCGTGCCGGAGGCCACCACGGTGGTCATCCAGCCCTGGGACCGCAACGCTCTGCAGCCCATCGAGAAAGCCATCATGAAGTCCGACATCGGCATCACGCCAAATGTCGATGGCATGGTGGTGCGCCTCAACATCCCGCCCCTCACCGAGGAGCGTCGTCGTGATCTCGTGAAGCTCGTCCACAAGCGCATGGAAGACGCCAAGGTCGAGATCCGCAACCACCGCCGCGAAGCCGTCGACGGCATCAAGAAGCGCGAGAAGGACGGCCAGATCGGCGCCGACGAGGCGCACCGCGAGCTGGAAGCCGTCGAGAAGGCCACCCATCGCTGGACTGACGAGGTCGACCGGGTCGGCACGGCCAAGGAGCAGGAGGTCCTGGAGGTCTAGGTGACCGCTCCGGCCGTGGGACGACGTGCTGACGACGCAGCTGCCGGCGCCGGCGAGGAGGAGCGGCTGCCGCGCCACGTGGCCATCATCATGGATGGCAACCGGCGCTGGGCCCGTGCGCACGGCGTGCCGGAGGCGCAGGGCCACGCGGCCGGTGTCGAGGCCATCCGCCCCATCGTCGAGCACGCCGCTGGCCGCGGCATCGAGGTGCTCACCATCTATGCCTTCAGCCGCGAGAACTGGCAGCGTTCGAGTGCCGAGGTGGGGACGCTCATCGGGCTCCTGGACGCCACCATCCGCGACGAGACCCCGCGTCTCGTCGAGCAGGGCGTGCGCGTGCGCCTCGTGGGCCGCCTCGAGGAGCTGCCCATCGAGACACGTGCCTCCATCGAGCAGGCCATCCTGCTCACGGCCGCTGGGGCGCGCATGACGCTGAACGTGGCCTTCAACTACTCGTCGCGCTCGGAGATCGTGGATGCCGTGCGGGCCTACGTGGATGACGGCAACAGCCTGGCGGAGCTGGACGAGGAGGGCCTGGCGTCCTATCTCTACACGGCGGACGTGCCTGACCCGGACCTGCTCATCCGCACCGGGGGCGACCAGCGCATCAGCAACTTCCTGCTCTGGCAGGCAGCCTATGCAGAGCTCTACTTCTGCGACCGCTTCTGGCCCGACTTCGGCCCCGCCGACCTCGATGCTGCCATGACCGAGTTCGCCCGCCGCGCGCGGCGGTTCGGGCGCTAGGCGGGATCCCGGTCGTGCTTGAGCGCGCTATCTCCGCGCTGGTCATCGCCGTGGTGGTCGTCGCGGTCTTCATGGCAGGTGAGCCCTGGCTGACCCTGGGCATCGCGGCCCTCGCGCTGCTGGCATCGCTGGAGGTCTTCCGTCTCCTGCCGCCGGCCGGCTTCCC
>JBFYUV010000044.1:0-2702 GCA_041299865.1 Chloroflexota bacterium | reverse complement strand
CGCTCGGCATCGGGCTCCTGAGCCTGGTCATCATCCTGGGCCTCAAGCGGGTCTCGCCGCGCACGCCGGGCATCCTCATCGCGGTCGTGAGCGCCATCGTCCTCTCCATGCTCCTCGACCTGGCCGCGCGCGGCGTCTCGGTCATCGGCGTGCTGCCGCAGGGGTTCCCCGTACCATCCTTCCCGGCCGTGGAGCCCTCGGACATCCCGCTCCTGCTGGCCTCGGCGGTCGGCATCTCGCTGGTCGCCATCGGTGACACCATCTCGGTCTCCGGCGGTTTCGCGGGCCGGGCACGGTACGACGTGGACGGCAACCAGGAGCTGGTCGGCATCGGCTCCGCCAACCTGGCGGCCGGCCTCTTCTCCGGCTTCCCGGTCAGCACCAGCAGTTCGCGGACGGCCGTGTCATTCCAGTCTGGGGGCAAGACGCAGCTCACCGGGTTGGTTGCAGCCGGCCTGGTGCTCCTGATGCTCGTGTTCGTGCCCGGCCTCGTCCAGGCCATGCCGCAGCCGGTGCTGGCCGCGGTCGTCATCACGGCATCCATCAGCCTCTTCGACGTGGCCGAGCTGCGCCGGCTGTACCACATCCGCCGCTCGGAGTTCACGCTCGCGGTCGCCTGTGCGCTGGGCGTGGCCCTCCTCGGGGTGCTCCAGGGCATCGTAGTGGCGGTCGTCCTGTCGGTCGTCTACATCTTCAAGAACGCCTGGCAGCCCTATTCGACGGTCCTCGGCAAGCCTCCGGGCGTGCCCGGGTTTCACGACCTGCAGCACTATCCGGATGCCGTGCAGGTACCGGGCATGCTCATCGTGCGCTGGTCCGCGCCGCTCTTCTTCGCCAACGCCAACCTGTTCCGTGACCGGATCCGGTCACTGGTGAAGCAGGCCAGCCCGCCACCCCTGTGGGTGCTCGTGGCCGCCGAGCCCATTGCCGACATCGACACGACGGCCGGCTCCATGCTGGCGGACCTGGACCTGGAGCTCAACTCCGCGGGCATCCACCTCGCCTTCGCGGAACTCCAGACGAGCGTGCGTGATGCCATCGTTCGCTATGGCCTGCTCGATACCATCGACCAGAGCCACCTCTACCCGTCCGTCACGGAAGCCGTCAAGGCCTTCCGCCGCGAGGTCGGGGAGAGCGAGGCAGACCCTGGTGGCGACGGGGCGGTTCCCGCCAGCAGCGAGGTGCCTCCGGTCAGCGGGTCGTAAACGCTCCGGTCAGCCCGGCGAAGCCGTCGGCAGTCCCACGAGCCGGGCCGCCTCGATCATCCGCTCGTCGTAGGTGACGATGACCTCCAGGTCATCCCCGACCGCCATGGCCGTGGCCAGGTGGACGGCGTCAAGCGTGCGGAGCACCTGCGGCTCCAGGGTTCCGGCCGCGTCCAGGATCCGATCATCGATCCCGATGAGGTCGACGCGCCGCAACCCATCACGGACCACGGCCAGGGCATCTGGCCCCAGGTGTCGGACCGCGCGGAGGGATTCCGCGCGCAGCAGCGCGGATGACACCCGTCGGGCGGTGCGCTCGGCGAGGAACGTCCGCACCGCCGCGGTCTCCATCTCCTCGACGACCAGCTTGACGAACGCGGAGCTGTCGAGGTAGAGGGCACTCAATCAGATCGCCCTTCTGACACGATTCGGGATGGTGCCGTGGCCTGCGGTGGCAGACGCACGGGCGCGAGTCCAAGGATGTCCGCTTCCGCTCGACGCAGGAGTCCCTCACGCTCCAAACGGGCCAGGCCCCTGGGCATCGTTGGCAGCAGGACGGCGACGGGCCGGCCACGGTCCGTGACCTCCACGGTCTCTCCTGCAGCCACGCGGCGCAGGATCCCACTGGCGTCGCGCCGCAGCTCACGGACCCCGATCCGTTCCATGTGCGACATAGTAGCACATTGTGAGACTTGGTCGGCATGCGGTGGAAGGGTGCCACGCCATTGACAACCATAAGTAAGACAGTCATATTTCTAATCATTCGCGCTGGGATGCGATCTCGCGCTGGGATGCGATCGACAGGAGGCCACGACATGCGGTTGGCGCTCACGAGGCGGGCGGACTACGCGATCCGTGCCTGCCTGCATCTCGCCACCGTCGAGCACGGCGAGCCGGTGCCAAGCCGGGTCATCGCCAAGGCGATGGACATCCCCGTGCGCTTCCTGCCGCAGATCCTCGGGGACCTCACGCGCGCGAGCGTGGTCGATTCGGTCAGCGGCCAGCGCGGTGGCTACCGCCTCGCTCGGCCGCCCGCCGGTCTCTCGCTGCTTGACTGTATCGAGGCTGTGGAGGGCCCCTCCATCAGCACCCACTGCGTGCTCGAGACGCGGGCCTGTCGCCGGGACAGCCCCTGTGCCGTCCACCCGGCGTGGATCGAGGCCCAGGAAGGCTTCGTGGCCGCGCTGGCGCGGCAGTCCCTTGCGGAAGTCGCAGCCCGATTCACGGGCGGCCCGGTCATGGATGGGTTCGCAGACCCAGGAAGGAGCGCTCCCCGATGATGCTCTCGATCAGGAGGCCTCGGCTCATGGCAGTGGCTGTCGCCGGAGTGCTCGCGGCCGCTGTGGCGGGTGGTCCAGTCTCCCTGGTGGCGCTGGGCGCCGACCCGTCCATGGCACCCATGGCTCCAGCGGCCCCGATGGGCGCCCTGCCGGCGCCCGATCCGAACGCCCCGCCCTACACGCTCTTCGATCCGACGGCACCGGCCGTGCTCGAAGG
>JBFYUV010000041.1:0-2753 GCA_041299865.1 Chloroflexota bacterium | reverse complement strand
CCGGCGGCTCCTTTGCGCCATGATGGGAGCGCTCCCGGGCATTGTCGCACGTCAGGAGGTGACAAACGGCCCAGCGCACGCTTGACGAGTCGTGCACAATGGGAGCGCTCCCATCCCGGGATCGGCGCAGGGAGGCGTCGGGCCGCAGGGGCATGGCGCCCGGCATCGGGCACGAGGAGGGCTGGCCCCAGGTGGTAGGGACCCTGGACGACGTGGCTGCCGCGAGCGGTGTGTCCCGCTCGACGGTCTCGCGCGTCATCAACGGTGGCTCCGTCTCGGAGGCCACCCGGCACAGGGACCTGGCAGCCATGGGCGAGACGGGCTACAGCCCCAACCTCGCGGCACGCACGCTGGCGTCGGGCCGCTCGGGCGTCGTCGGCGTCGTCATCCACGTGCCGCCGGATCTGCTCTTCCAGGACATCTTCTTCTCCGGCCTCTTCCACGGTATCGCCGAGGCGCTCGCCCAGCGAGGCGCCGGCATGATGCTCTGGCTGGCCAACCTCTCCAAGGAGCAAACGCTCGAGCGCATCCTGGGCATGCGCCTCTTCGACGGGCTGATCGTGACGGCCGACATGCTCGACGATCCGCTCGTCGACGGGCTGGTCCGCTCCAGCCTGCCCACGGTGCTCGTGGGGCACCGCCACCGTGACCGCTCTGCGAGCTACGTGGACATCGACAACGAGCGCGCCGCCGAGCAGATCACCGATCACCTCATCTCGCTCGGCCGTCGCCGCGTGGGGCACATCACCGGGCGACGTGGTGGTGTCTCCGCCGAGGAGCGCCTGACCGGCTATCGCCGCGCCATGAAGCGTGCCGGCCTGGCCACCGACGGGCTCGTGGCCGATGGCGACTACCTGGCCCGCTCCGGCGAGGCAGGTGCCGAGACGCTCCTGGCGGCCGGCGTGGACGCCATCTTCTGCGCCAGCGACACGATGGCCTTCGGCGCCATGCGCACGCTGGAGCGGCGGGGCGTGCGCGTACCCGACGACGTCGCTGTGGCTGGCTTCGACGACCTGCCCCAGGCCGCCGAGGCCTCGCCACCCTTGACCACGATGCGCCAGGACACCGGCCGACTCGGCATCGAGGCCGCGCACGCCCTCTTCCGCCTCCTCAACGACAAGGAGGCTGCACCCCAGCGCGTGATCCTGCCGACGGAGCTGATCATCCGCCAGTCCACCGTCGGCCCCCTGGGACAGCCATGAGACCCCAAGCCTCGACCCATCAACCACCCAGCTCGACCCATCAGCCACCAAGAAGGAGGGATGCCCCCGGAGAGACGAGCGTGGACGTTCGACCACCCGACCAGGGATGGACACCAGGAGGAGAGATCAGGACATGAAGAACCGCACCCGGATCGTGGGCCTCATGGCCGGCCTCGTGCTGGCAGGCACGGCGATCGTGCCGACGGCCGCGCAGGTCGAAGAGTTCCCGCGCGACGAGACCCTCTACACCAGCGGCACGCAGTGGGGACCGCCCGGCAGCTGGAACCCGATCCAGGACTGGGGCTATGCCATGGGCACCCTCGGCCTGGTCTATGAGCCGCTCTTCAACTACGACCCGCTGACCAACGAGTACATCCCCTGGCTCGCTGAGAGTGGCGAGTGGACCTCCGACACCGAGTACACCATCAAGCTGCGCGAGGGCGTCACCTGGGCCGACGGCGAGCCGCTGACGGCCAACGACGTCGTCTTCACGCTCGAGCTCGGCAAGCTCCCGTCCGTACCGTACAGCACGATCTGGAACTTCCTCGAGAAGGCCGAGGCCGTGGATGACACGACCGTCAAGGTCACCTTCTCCTCGCCCCAGCACCAGCAGTGGGCCAACTTCATCTACAACCGGGCCATCGTCCCGCAGCACCTCTGGGGCGACCGCTCCGAGGAAGAGATCATGGGCGCCAACGAGAGCCCGGTCGGCTCCGGCCCGTATCAGTACCTCTCGCACGACCCGGGCCGCATGGTCTGGCAGAAGCGTGATGGCTGGTGGGGCACCGAGGCCCTCGGTCTCGACCCCAAGCCGACGTACATCGTGGACATCGTCAACGGCAGCAACAACGTGGCCCTGGGCCTTGTCCTGCAGGGCGGCCTGGACATGTCCAACAACTTCCTGCCCGGCGTGGCGACCCTCGTCGAGGGCGGTTATGGCGTCAAGACCTACTACGACGGCGCGCCCTACATGATGTCCGCCAACACCGCCTGGCTGGCCACCAACAACACCAAGCCGCCGCTCGATGACCCGGCCTTCCGCAAGGCGCTGGCGACCTCCATCGATGTCGACACCATCGTGAACGTGGTCTACACGGGCATCGTCGCCGCCACCGACTCGACCGGCCTGCTGCCCCCGTGGGAGCAGTACGTCGACCAGGCCGTGGTGGACGAGCTCGGCTTCAGCTATGACCCCGAGGCGGCCAAGGCCATGCTCGATGAGGCCGGCTACGTCGATGCCGACGGCGACGGCTTCCGAGACAACAAGGACGGCTCGCCCATCGCGCTCGAGATCATCGTCCCCAACGGCTGGACCGACTGGATGGAGTCCATCAAGGTCATCTCCGAGTCGGCCAAGGCCGTGGGCATCAACGTCGAGCCGGCCTTCCCGGACTACGGCGCCCGCACGGACGCCATCCAGCAGGGCACCTTCGACCTCGCCATCGTCAACGACCAGCAGCTCAGCAACACGCCCTGGACGTACTACAACTGGATCTTCCGCCAGCCCGTCGCGGACGTCATGAACGCCGGGAACTTCGGCCGCTACGAAGA
>JBFYUV010000038.1:0-14145 GCA_041299865.1 Chloroflexota bacterium | reverse complement strand
GCTTCTGGGCGGGCACCATGGGCTGGCACGCGGAGCCCGGCCTAGGCTCGCTCTATCGGCTCGACCCGGACGGGACCGTGAGGCGCATGGTCGAGGGGGTCTCCATCTCCAACGGCCTCGGCTGGAGCCCGGATGGCCTGACGATGTACTACGTGGACACGCCCACCTACCGCATCGACCGCTTCGACTTCGACCCGGTGAGTGGCGACATCAGCGGCCGGCGCGAGTTCGTGACCATCCGCGAGGGCGGCGGGCGACCGGATGGCCTGACGGTGGACAGCGAGGGCGCGGTCTGGGTGGCCACCTGGCCGGGCTACGGCGTGCACCGCTACCTGCCTGACGGCACGCTCGACGCGATCATCCCGCTGCCCGTCTCCAACGTCTCGAGCTGCGAGTTCGGCGGCCCGGACCTGCGCGACCTCTACATCACGACCGCCTGGGAGCTGCTGTCGGAAGAGGAGCACGCTGCCCAGCCGCTGGCGGGCAGCCTCTTCCGCACACGGCTGGAGGTGCCCGGCCGGCCGAGGGTCCCGTTCGCCGGCTGACCCGGCGGCGACCTGCGGTGCCGCGGTGCCGCCCTGACCACCCTCAGCCCGGCTCGCTGACGCGGATCTCGAAGAGCGCCGGCCAGAGCTTGCCGGTCACCAGGAAGGTCCCGCTCGCGGCATCCCAGGCGATGCCGTTGAGGACGTCGGGCGGGTCCGTCGCGAGCGGCGGCTGGGTCGAAGGCACCGGGGTGGTCGCGCCGGGTGGGTCGGTGGGGGGCACCTGGTCCAGGAGACCGGTCAGGTCAAGCGTGCCCGTGACACGGCCCGCGGCCGGATCGATGCGCACGATCGTGTCGGTCAGCCAGGCATTGGCCCAGACCATCCCGTCCACGCACTCCAGCTCGTTGAGGCGCATGTCTGCCAGCCCGGCAGGCTCGATGCGGACGCTGCCGATCACCTCGAACGTGGCGGGGTCGCGGAAGGTGAGGCGGTCGCTGCCATCGCTCATGACCAGCCGCTGCCCGTCGAAGCAGAGACCCCAGCCCTCCCCCTCATAGTCGAAGGCACCCAGTGCCTCGAAGGTGGCTGCGTCCCAGGTGTTGGCCACGCCCTCCTGCCACGTGAGTTGGATGAGCCGGTCGCCCACCATCGCCAGCCCTTCACCGAACTGCTCGTCCGGCAGCGGCGCCGAGCGCAGCACGGTCCCGGTCTGCGGGTCCACCTCGCGGACGGTCGAACGGCCGCGCAGGCCGGTCGACTCGTAGAGCCGGCCATCGTCGTCCAACTGCAGGCCCTGGGTCCAGGCCTTGGCGTCGTGCGGGCGGCGCGAGACGACCTCCCAGTCGAGCGACGGCGGAGGCGCAAGCGTCGGGGGCGGAGGTGGCTGCGTCGTGAGCCCGAAGGAGAGGGCCACAGCCACCGACGTGCTGATGACGAGGGCACCGACGGGCATCACAGGAGCAGTGTGCCTCACCGTGGCCGGGGGGAGTGGCGCGCCGGCCGCTCGCCTGCCTGAGCGGTACCGGCGCTGCGCTGAGGCTAGGCCGGAGCGACCTGCGGGGGCAGCATCCTGTCAGCGCCGATGCCCGAGCCAGTCGTACGGGGTCCAGCCATCCGCAGCCCCGCAGAGCACCCGGGACCCTACCGCACCCCTGCCGGACGCCGACAGGACGGCGCTGTGCCGTGCTGAGGCGACTTGAGCGCAGTCCCCTGCTGGGCGATACTGGGGGTGGAGCCGAGGGCGGTGGGAGTCGATGGTCCGGCGGTCAGGCAGGCCAAAGTGGCCATCGCGGCCGTATGCCAACCCGGTAGAGTGGAGCCCTGCCTGTCATAGGAGGATCGCCTGATGTCTGGACCCGGGAACGAGACCCCCACCACGCCACCGAAGGCCCCACCCGCTACGCCACCGAAGGCCGCGCCCGCTCAACCCTCGGGCGGCGGCTCGACGTCGCAGGCCACCGCGGCCGTGGGTAACGCCGTGGCGACGCTGCGGCAGCGGCTGGTCGCCGGCGAGCAGATGGTGCTCGTCGCTGCAGCAGTGATCGTCCTGGTCGTCTACCTGATCTTCCAGTTCCTGCTCGACTACACGGTCGTGAGCGACTTCACGGTGGTCATGGCGGTGCTCACCATCCTGGCCATCTGGGTCCATCGCTGGGGTCACTACGACTTCGGCAATGGCTACCGCATCGTCATCGGCGCCCTGGGCGTCTCGCTGGCGCTCTTCGCCGTGATCAACTTCCTCGGCTGGGTGCGTCTCGGCGGTCCCTCGAGCGACTTCCTGCACCTCATCGGCCGCATCATCTTCTGGATCAGCGGCATCGCCGCCGGCTACGGAGCCTGGCTGGTCTTCCGCCTCCGCGAGGACTGAGCCGCCACAGCGGCGCCGCCTCGGCGGCCTTCACAGCACGACCGACCGGGTCGCCCAAGCGGGCGGCCCGGTCCTCGGTTCTGTGGATAACTGGCACCCCCGATCGTGGACTTGACAGCACGAGGCGGCGCGGCCTGCTAGTCTTCGCGCACAAAACCACGCCAGCAAGGCTCACCAACAGAAGACCCGCCGCGCCCACGGCAGGGACTTGATGCGCTTCGGTCGCCGTTGACCGGACGCGCGTCGCCCCAGGGGTCAGCTTGCGTTCCCCAGACGCCGGATGCCCCGTTCGCGTCGATCGTGCTCGCCTGCGTGCACTGTCGATCTGGTCGCCACCCCAGTCGCGACCTCCCCTCCCCCGACCCTGCCGACGTGCGGCGCCGAGCCCCCGTCATCGCCCCAGCGATGCCGTGCGGCTCCGCATGGAGGTTCCTGATGCCCGTGTCATCACCGCATGCCCTGCCGTCGACCAGCCCGAGCTCCCGGCGGCGGCCGATCGTTGCCCTGCGCACCGGCCTTGCCGCGCTCGCCGTGGCGGCCGTCATGACAGCCCCGCAGTTGGCCGGACCAGCGCCCGTGGCGGCCGCTTCGTCGTGCACCGGCTGGACGAGCCAGACGGTGCCCCCGCGGACCATCCGCGTCCTGCGAACCCAGAGCGGTCGCGTCGAGAAGGTGGCATTCCGCCGCTACGTGGCCGAGGTCATGGCCTCCGGCGAGTGGCCCGGGCGCCTGCACATGGCCACGTTGGAAGTCGGCGCCGTGGCCACCAAGCAGTACGCCTGGTACTACGCCATGCGCGGGCACCACCGGCCCGGCTACCGGGTCGGTGACCGCTGCTACGACGTCCGCGACGACACGATGGACCAGCTCTACCGACCGGAGCGCGCCAATCCCACCATCGATCAGCAGCGCGCCATCGATGCCACCTGGGCCCTGACCCTGCGCAAGTTCGGCCGCTTCTTCCTGACCGGCTACCGCGCCGGCGTGAGCAGCCAGTGCGCAGCCGATGCCAATGGCTGGAAGCTCTACGCGCGCAGCGTGGAGGCCTGCGCCCGACAGGGCTGGACACGTCAGCGCCTTCAGCGCGCGTACCTGGGACCCAACCTCTCCTTCGTGTGGTCGGACCGGCTCGGCCCGCTCCTCGCGCAGCCGGACATGGTCCTCAAGCGCGGGAGCCGGCTGCCCGACTCCCCCGTCACCGTGAGCTGGAAGCCCATGCCGGTCTCGCCCGGGGTCAGCCGATACATGCTCCAGCGCCGCGTCGGTCGGGGTGACTGGACGGGCCTCCCGCTCGGCTCGCCGACGGGACGGCAGACCCGCGTCTGGCTCAAGACGGGCCTCGAAAACCACTTCCGCGTGCGTGGGGTCGACGACCAGGGCCGTGTCGGTCCCTGGTATTACAGCGACGGCCTGACCGCCGCCCTGCGGGGTCCCGTCGGCATCCGGCTGGGCGGCGACGGCGTGGTGGCAGCGGCCGCCCACAGCACCAGGTGGGCGCGGGCGCGCTTCACCGGTAGCTCGGTCGCACTCGTGGCCGCGACTGGTCCAGGGATGGGCCGGGTGCGCGTCTTCGTGAACGGCAAGCGCGCCGCCATCGTGGACCTGCATCGCGAGGTGGGCAGCCAGCGCGAGCTCGTGTGGACGATGAACTTCGACCGCGTCACGCCCCGTTCCATCGCGGTCAGCTCCGTGGATCCCGCGAGGCCCGTCGACTTCCAGGGCTTCTACGTCCTGCGCTGAGTCGGAACCACGCAAAGTCGCTGTCGGACACGGTCGCCCGTCTCCTCCAGCCGCGCGCCGTGCCTGACCCGGTGTACCCTCTAGCCCACTGACGTGAGCTTGAGCCCCGGAGACTTGGTCGTCTTGCCGCCCCGGTCATGGGCGTGCTAAGCCGGCCGTAGGAGCACGGCCATCGCGATCAAGAGGCCGATCACGCGCACACGCCCCAGGTGAACGAGCTACGGCGTCGCGCGTGGCTGCTGCCGCTGGCCGCAGGGCTGGCCCTGATCGGCTTGCTCTGGCTGCTCCTCGGCCTCACGGTGTACCCGGGCGGCGAAGGGTGGGGCTACGACTACCGGGCCTACCTTGACGCTGCCGTCCGCCTCGGCGAGAGCGGCTCGCTCTACCAGGCCGAGACGCTCAGCGGTCCGTTCCAGCCGGGACCGTACGGCCTCTACATGTACGCACCCCCGCTGGGTGTTGCCGTCGCGCCGATGACGATGCTGTCCGTCGATGCCGGCACCGTGGCCTGGTACCTGGTCCACGTCACCGCGCTCGGCCTTGCCGCTGCCTTCATGCCAGTCCGCGTCGTTGTGCGTCTTGCCATCTTCGGCATCGCGGCATTCAGCTTCTCGGTCTCGCGAGACCTCGCACTGGGCAACGTGAGCACGCTCTTGCTGTTGCCGCTGGCCATCGCGTGGCGCTGGCTGGACCAGCCGATCGGGTCGATCGCGCAGGCGGTGGCGATGTCGGTCCGACCGATGCTGGGTGTGCTCATGATCTGGCAGCTTCTGCGTCGTCAGTGGTCGGCTGTCGCCTGGACCCTGGGGGCTGGCCTGATCCTCGTGGCATTCACCCTGCCGTTCGCGGGGGCCGAGGGCTACGTCGACTACCTGACGGTCCTGCGCAACCTGGGCGGCGCAACGGGCGTGGAGCGCAATAGCGACCTCGCCTCGACGCTCGTCGCTCTCGGGGCAGCCGAGCCACTGCCGACGCTGGCGCTGCTGGCTGGCTACGCGGTCGCGATCGGTGCCATCCTGCTGAGCCTGCGCCGTGACCGCGAGGTGGGCTTCATGGTGGCGGTCGGCGCATCGCTGCTGTTGTCACCCCTGCTCTGGGACCACTACCTGGCCATGCTCGTCCTGCCGGCGGCGATGTTGGCCGACCGCGGCCGACCTCTTGCCATCGCCCTGCCACTGCTCTCGTGGCTGCCCAGCGAGCTGCTCCCGTTCGTGGCGCTGCTGGCCACCATCCTGCCCTTCTGGGCACGAGATCGGGACCCTGATCACCTGGGGGCTACGGATGGCTCTGGAGGCCCGACGGCTGCCGTCGGCGTGGGCCCCCCAGCGGTCGCGACCGCCCAAGCCATCGACTGAGACCCTCGGTGCTGCAGGCGGACCTGTGCGACCGGCCGGCCGACATGGCCGCGTGCCGCGCCCGGTTATCGGGCTCCTGTGGCACCATCCGCTGGCATGACTCGATCGACCAGTCCCCAGGGCGGCAGCACGCCACGTCAGCCGTGGACGCCGGACCAGGCGCCGCAGGGAGTGACCTGCCCGGCGTGTGCGCTCGTCAACGAGGCGGGTGCGCGGGTCTGCCGCAACTGCGGCCTGCCCATCGCCAGTACCGCAGACCCGCTACGGGGCGTCAAGGCGGGACACGTCGATCTGCCCACCGCTCAGCGCTCGGGGCTCTCGGGCATGGTCGGCCTGGCCATGGTCATCGGCCTGCTCCTCGTGGGTGGCACGCTGGCCGTGTCCGGCGGGGGCATCCTCAATAGCGGCGGTCGGCTGGGCGTCGATCCGGTCGCGTCCACATCGCCCGGAGTGGCGTCCAGCAGCGCCCCGCGGGACGACGGCGCGGGTCCCGACACACCGCCTGACGCCGTCGATCCGTCTGGGCCTGACACCGGCGGCGTGACGGCGGCCGGCGCGGCGACCTCGTTCGATTTCACCTGCGAGAACGGTGCCATCACCGACCTCGGCGCCTCCAAGTGGCTCCTGAGCCGGTACACGGCGGGCGTCCGCGAGGACGAGGCTGGCGACTATGAGCGCATCACCTGGGAGATGTCCAAGCGCGGCACCGCGAAAGCGGGCACCACCGCGGTCATGGAGTGGACGACCCCGAAGGAGGCTCGATCCACGTACGGCGCCACCCTCGTGACCGGCGAGCGCGCCATCGTGGTCACCTTCGACGGGCCGGTGGATGCCACCGTCGGACAGCAGATCGACCAGCTCCAGCTGGAGCCGGAGGGCATCGAGCAGATCCGCACCATCGACATGTTCGAGGGCGAGGACGGCAAGGTGCGCACGGTCATCGGCATCCGGGGTGACAGCTGCGCCCGCATGTCGTCGGTCGGCTGGTCCAAGAAGGGCAAGGTCAAGAACGCCAAGGTCTACCTGGACGTGGAGCGCTTCTAGGTCACGTCGATTCGCGACCAGGTCCTCGTCCGGCAGTAGCTGGGCACCCCACCGGGCGCCCCTCGATCACGACGCCGGCAGCAGCTCGATCTCGTCGCTGAAGACATCCGACCAGTTGCCGGCGGCATCGCGGACCTGACCGAAGACGGCCTTGAGGCCCGCCCCCGGCGTGCCTCCCAGGGCCGGGTCGACCAGGTTCCAGGCAAGTGCCTCCCGGATGGGCATGCTGATGCCCTCCACGAGCTGCCCGTTCGTGCCGAGGGCCGGGCTGCCGGACACGCGCAGGTCGGTCACCCAGGTCGAGGCATCCGCGTAGCCCACGGCGAGGCTCACCTCGGCCTCGCTCGTGCTGGCAGCGCCGGCATCGATGCTCAGTGTGCCGGTCGGCTTGTCCGCGTCGTCGGCGCAGGCATAGATGCGGATGTCATCGACGTACCAGCCCAGGCCGCTCACGGCGCGATCCGACGCCATGCGGAAGCGAAGCTTCAGCCACCGGCCGGCGAACGAGGAGAGGTCCGCTCGTGCTGATGACCACCCGTGGGAATCGCCCGTGTATGCCCGCCTGCCAGCCAGGGTGCTGCCGGTGCCCTGGGCGATCTGGCCGTTGTAGCCCCCGTGTGTGAAGAGCGCGTTCAGGCCCTGCCACGGCCCGCCTCCGATCTTGACCTCCACGATGCCGCCGTCGTAGCGACGCGAGCCTGAGGCATCGAAGGAATAGCCGTGCTCGAAGCGCAGGAAGGCGCCTGACGGCAGCTGGACCGGGTCGCGGGTCTGGATGACCGTGTCGGAGCGACTGCCGTAGTCGGCGGCATAGAAGTTGGTCACGCCGCTCGATGCCCAGGTCCCATCCCAGGCCCGGTCGTCGTTGGGGTTCTGCGGGTAGTACCAGCCCTTCCGGGTGCCCAGGAGGCGCTGGATCACCCAGCGACCGGCACCAGGATCCTCCAGGTCGTCAGCGAAGACGTCGACCGGGCGCCTGCCCGGGGCGCACAGCGGCGCCTGACGCGGAGCCTGCGTTCGAGGCTCCAGGTGCATCTGCGTGGCCCGCGTGGCATCGCGAACCGAGGCGCAGTGAGCCATGGTCAGGCCGCCGCTGCCTGCCAGGTCCGTGCAGGCTGCCACGAGCGCGTCGGCCAGGTCGATGTAGTTGGCGGCCGGCGTCAGCCGCGTCGTCAGCGCCTGGTAGAAGACGCGGGCCGTGCGGGTCTCCCCGATGCCGGCCACCGTGACGCCGCGGAAGGTCCCGCCGTCGGCCATGAGGGAGGCCGCCTTGTTGCCGACGCCGCTGTTGCGGTGCACGCCACCGTCATCGGCCGCACTCCGATGCCAGAGAGGGCTCCGTACGCGGTCGGGATGCCGGAAGCGAGGCGGATCCTGCATGTCCCGGAAAGCGCCCCTCGGCGTGTCCTCGCCGATGAGCCAGCGAGTCGCCGGCGTGTCCGTGCCGCTGGGGTCATCGAGGTCCACGAACTCGCCGAAGATGTCTGCCAGCGATTCGTTGATGGCCCCCGACTGGTACTGGTAGAAGAGCGGCACTTCGTTGTCGAGCAGGCCGTGCATGAACTCGTGGGCCACGATGTCGTCCGCGCGCGCCCATCCGGTGCCGAAGACGGCCTGCTGCTCGGCCCACTTCCATTCGGCGTTCCGCCAGGGGCAGGCAAAGGCGGCACAGTAGCGCACGGTAGCCTTCAGTCGGGCTCCCTGGCCGTCCAGGCCGGCACGCCCGAAATTCCTGGCCAGGTACCCGTCGATCGAGCCCATCAGCCGATAGGCGGCATCGACGTCGGCGATGCCCGTGCTGGCCTGGCCCTCGCTGCGCGCGAACGGAGGGTCGCAGCGGAGCGACCGTCCGGGCACGCCCCGGTTGTCGCAGATGATGCGGTTCACGCGGTAGATGCGCCCCATGGACGTCAGCACCTGCCCGCCGCGCGCATCCACGACCACGAGCTGGTGCCGGGCCTCCTGGCGCCCCCTGGCCGGCAGTCGGGCATCGATGCGCCACACGAGCCGGGGTGTGGCCGGCCCACGGAAGGCATCGCCCATGATTCGCGGGTCGTAGAGCGCCAGGCCCCCGGAGCGAGTGGCGACGGCCGCCGGTGAGCGATCCGCCTGGCGTGCCAGCCAGGTGGCGGCGATGGTGCCCGCCGCCGTGGCGCTGATGCGGGGCCTGGTGGCGACCCGCGCCGCCGACGGCAGCACCTCACCGGCCGCCGAGATGACGTCCCCCGATGCAGAGACCTGGACCGCAATCTGACCCCCCATGACGGGCAGGCCGGCGCGGACCTGGTCGAAGCGCACGGTCACGCTGAAGGGGGTCACGGCCGGCGACGAGGCGTGGGCGGCCGAGTCGGGATCGCCTGACCTGCGGTCGGCTGCGCGGCGGTGGGCGAGGGCGCCGCCCGAGGCCAGCGCGAGATGCCGGCGGCCCCGCTCCGCCCGCAGCTCCTGCCCGGGCGATGCCAGGCCGAAGAGACCACCGTAGCGCTCGACGAAACGCCTGGCGCGCGATCGTGCGTCGGAGTCCGTGAGCCGTCGCTTGCCAGCGACGACAGCGGCTGGGCCGGCAGCGAGCGGCTGCCTCGGCGACCCGGACAGGAAGCGCACCCGACCGGTCCCGGGGTGGTAGCCCAGCCGCGCCTGCGGTGGCAATGCCCCGAGCAGGGCGCGGTCGCGCGCGCGGATACCACCCGCGCTGATGGCACGGGCCGCCCAGCCGTCACGCGTCCTCCCATCATCACGGGCATTCCCACGACCGTCGCCACGCTGCTGCCCGGCGGCCTCAGCAGTGCCAGCCATCCCGGACAAGCCCGCCACAGGGAGCAGGAGAACGGCCGTCGCCAGGACGGCGAAGGCGCCCTCCAGGCGACGCCGCGAGCCGGAGCGGAGCGGCTTCAGCATGTCCGCGGTCGGACGCGAGCCAGCCCAGGACAGGACGCGCGGGGGGTGGGCATGACGGGCCACAGGGTACACGAGCCGCCGACCACCGCGGCCTGCCGGGCACGGGCTACCATGCGGATGGACGTCACGGGCCGCGCTCCCCCAGCGTGGACACGACCGCGGCGACACGACCGGAGGCCTGCATGCGCACGCTCATCACCAACGGCATCGTCGTCAATGCCGACGCTTCCCGCCGGGCCGACGTGCTCGTCGAGGACGAGACGATCGTGGCCGTGGGAATCCCGGAGGGTGCCGCCCCGGCCGACCAGCTGCTGCCGGTCCTGGCGCTGGGCGCAGTGGACCGCGTCATCGATGCTCGTGGGCGTCTCGTCATCCCGGGCGCCATCGACCCCCACACGCACATGGAGCTGCCCGTCGCCGGCACGGTCTCGCGGGACAGCTTCGAGACGGGCACCCGGGCGGCAGCCTTCGGCGGCACCACGACCATCATCGATTTCGCCGGCCAGACGCGTGGACGGCCCCTGCGGGAGGGCCTGGAGACCTGGATGGCGCGGGCCGAGGGCCGCTGCGCCATCGACTACGGCTTCCACATGATGGTCAACGACGTCAACGAGGCCACGCTGGCCGAGATGGACACACTCGTGGCCGAGGGCGTCACCACCTTCAAGCTCTTCACGGCCTACCCGGGCGTCCAGCTCTCGGATGACGGCGCCATCCTGCGGGCGATGCTGCGGACGGCGGTCAACGGCGGGCTCATCCTCATGCACGCCGAGAACGGCGTAGCCATCGACGTCATCGCCAACGCCAATGCCGAGGCCGGTCGCACGGACCCCTGGTATCACGGTCTCTCGCGCCTGCCCGGCCTGGAGGCCGAGTGCGTGCAGCGTGTCATCCGCCTCGCCGAGGCGGCGCAGGTGCCCGTCTACATCGTCCACCTCAGCTCGCGTGATGCCCTCGAGGAGGTCGTGCGCGGCCGCCAGCGCGGCGCGAGGGTCATCGCCGAGACCTGCCCGCAGTACCTGGCGCTGTCGATCGACGACCTGGACAACGGCTTCGAGGGCGCCAAGTTCGTCTGTTCGCCGCCGCTCCGGCCCAGGGACCACCAGGAGGCCCTCTGGCAGGGCCTCGCGAACGGCGACCTGCAGGTCGTCGGCACCGACCACTGCCCGTTCGACTTCGCGGGCCAGAAGGACCTCGGTCGGGGTGACTTCCGCAAGATCCCCAACGGTCTGCCCGGCGTCGAGGAGCGCCTGGACCTCCTCTTCCAGGGGGTCGTGCAGGGCCGTCTGAGCAGGGAGCGCTGGGTCGAGATCTGCTCGACCGCGGCGGCCCGGCTCTTCGGTCTGGGCGACAGGAAGGGTGTCATCGCCCCCGGCTACGACGCCGACATCGTCATCTATGACCCCGGGCGACGCCACGTCCTGTCGGCCGCGACGCACCATATGGCCGTCGACTACTCCTGCTACGAGGGCCGCGAGGTGCAGGGTGGCAGCGACATCGTGCTCTCGCGCGGGCAGGTCATCGTCGAGGATGGCGAGTACCTGGGCCGCGCGGGTGACGGACGCTTCCTGCCACGACAGGCCGCGGGCGCGCACCTGCCCTGAGGCACCACCTCAGCGCGGGGCGGGCTGCCAGCGAACGAGCAGGCCGCCGGTCGTCCCGTCTGAGCCGATGGCCACCGCGTCCAGTCCCGCGACGAGGTGCTGGGCGTCAACCAGGTGCGCCGCACCGTGCGTGGAGAGCACGCCCAGCACCGTGGCACCCGCGGCCCTGGCGGCAGTGACGCCGGCCGGGGCGTCCTCGATGACAAGGCAGTCGGCGGCGGCCACACCGAGCAGCTCGGCCGCGCGCAGGTAGGGGTCCGGGGCGGGCTTGCCGCGGGCCACGTCGTCGACGGTCACCAGCACGCTCGGCAGGGGCATCCCCACGTGGGCCAGCCAGCGCTCTGCCATGGTCCGCGGCGCGCTCGTGGCGATGGCCCAGCGCTCCGGCGGGATGGCTCCAACCAGCTCGATGGCGCCCGGCATCGCCGAGACGCCCGCCGCGGACGGGTCGGCGGCGAGGGCATCGTTGAAGCGCCTGGCTTCGGCCACGGCGTCAAGCTGGGGTGCCACGAGGCGGATGTTCTCTGCCGCCGGCCGGCCGTAGTGCACGGCGATGATGCGCGCAGGAGGGATGCCCTGGTGCTCGGCCCAGAGTTCCCAGTGCCGGTCGTACACGCCCCCGGTGTCCACGAGCACGCCATCCATGTCGCTGATGAGCGCGGCAACGCGCAGCTCGGACATGATCGATCCGTCACTCCCGCTCATGTTGCTGTCCGCGGTGCCCGGTCGCCCGGTCAGCCCCGCAGCGCTCCCATGGCCACCAGCTTGTCCACGAGCTCCTGCACGGCGGCCGCCGAGGATGCGAAAGCGGCCTGCTCGTCGGCGGTGAGGCCGATCTCCACGATGCCCTCCACGCCGTTGCTGCCGAGCCGGGTGGGCACGCCGACATACAGGCCGTCGATGCCGTACTGGCCATCAAGGTAGGCCGCGCAGGGCAGGATCATGTGCCGGTTGTTGACGATGGAGTCGACCATGGCGCCGACCGAGGCCGCCGGGGCGTAGAAGGCCGAGCCGGTCTTGAGTAGGGACACCACCTCTGCTCCGCCATCACGGGTGCGCTGCACGATGGCGTCGATGCGGTCCTGGGACATGAGCTCGGTGATGGGCACGCCGCCGACGGTCGAGTAGCGCGGCAGGGGCACCATCGTGTCACCGTGACCGCCCATCACGAAGGCGTTGGTATTGGCGACCGACACGCCCAGCTCCATGGCGATGAAGGTGCGGAAGCGCGACGAGTCGAGCACGCCGGCCATGCCCACCACCCGGTCGGAGGGCAGGTCGCTGGCCTCCAGGGCCACGTGGCACATGGCGTCGAGCGGGTTGGTGACGACGATGATGATGGCCTCGGGTGAGTAGGAGACGGCCTGCTCGACGACGCTGCGCACGATGCCCGCGTTCTTGGCCAGCAGATCGTCGCGGCTCATGCCCGGCTGCCGGGCGATGCCGGAGGTGACGACGATGACGTCGGAGCCGGCCGTATCGGCGTAGTCATTGGTGCCCTGCACCACCATGTCGTAGCCGGTGACCGGGGCGGCCTCAGCGAGGTCGAGCGCCTTGCCCTGGGGCAGGCCCTCGACGATGTCGACGAGCCAGACGTCCGCCTGTCCCTGCTCGAGGATGCGCTGTGCGGTCGTGGCGCCGACGTTGCCGGCGCCGATCACGGTGACGAGCGGATTAGCCATGGGCCGGGCGACTCCTGCAAGTTGGGCGAGTGGCCGTGAATCCTACTCCCCGCCGGCCCGCCGGGCCGGCCCCACGTCCGCTCAGCGACCGGGCACGAGCGACGGTTCCGCCAGCGGCAGGGTCACCGTCACCGTGGAACCCTCGCCCGTCCGAGAGTCCACCTCGATGGTGCCGCCGGCGCCGCCCACGACGGCGGCCAGCACGGAGAGGCCGTGGCCGCTGCCACCGCGGTCACGCTTGGTCGTGAAACCGTCCTCGTACAGGTGCTCGAGGGCCTCCTCTGAAAAGCCCGGCCCCGTGTCAGCCACGATGATCCGGGCGGTGTCGTCCGAGGCCCGGTCGGTGGTGATGGTGAGCACGCCGCCGTCGTCCATGGCATCGCGGGCATTCATCACCAGGTTGAGGATGATGCGCTCCACCCGCAGCTTCGAGATGGTCACGTGAGCGCCCTCGGAATCGGGCTCCAGGCGCATGTCGATGGCAGTCGGCAGCAGGGCATCCAGCAGGCGACGCATGGCGTTGACGGTGCTGTCCAGGTTGACCGCCACGAGCGGCGCCGAGGGGTCATGGCCATCCAGCTGGTCGATGAGGTCGAAGAGCGCGGCCGTCACGACCACGGCATGCGCGACGTCCTCGCGAGCCGGGTCACCGGGTGACAGACCCCGCAGCGCCAGCTCAGCGTGACCACGGACCGCCGTCAGCAGATTGCGCATGTCGTGGCTGATCGACCGCAGCGTCTCAGGTCCCAGTCCCATGACATGGAGCATAGCGAGGATGGGGCGCATCGGCGCTGGCATACTCAGGCCATGGGACCCCGTGACGGCCTGAACGTCGCCCTTGAACGCACGCTCGGCCGGGGCCGTGCTCGCCGCGTACGCGGCCAGTTCCTAGGGCGCGGGCACATGCTGCCGGACTTCATCATCATCGGCGCCGCCCGCAGCGGCACGACACACCTGCTGGGCCAGCTCAACGCCCACCCCAACGTCCTGCCCGGGCCGCGTGAGACGCACTTCTTCGACAGCCACCGCTACACGTACGGGCTAGCCTGGTATCGCCTGCGCTTCCCGGCCAGCACGGCGCGTCGCGAGGCCGTGGCACGGGGCCTGCACCCGGTCCTGACGGGCGAATCGAGCCCCTCGTACCTGTCCCACCCCAACGCGCCGGCTCGCGTGGCGCGGGGCGTCCCGGAGGCGCGGCTGCTGGTGCTCCTGCGTGACCCGACCGCTCGCGCCGCCTCGCACTGGGCGTGGTCGCTGCGCCAGAGCGGCGAGACACGCTCGTTCCGCGAGGTCGTCGAGGCCGAGATCGGCCCGCCCGGGGACACCGCGGGCCTGCGGATCCCGCGCGACAAGCGCCCCGGCGACCCGCTCGTGGTGCGGCGCGGCATCTACCAGCCGCAGCTCGAGCGCTGGCAGACCCACTTCAGCCGGGACCAGGTCATGGTCATCCAGAGCGAGCGCTGGTTC
>JBFYUV010000033.1:0-4088 GCA_041299865.1 Chloroflexota bacterium | reverse complement strand
CCTTGCAGCTGCCCACCAGGGGCCTCCGGGTTGTTGACGAGCATCAGTCGAAGCCCGATGCTCGGCCGCCCATGCCCCCTATCAGCGACCCTGGCGGCGATCCCAGCAACGGCGCCAGCGCCATCCGCGATGCCTTCCCGCTCTCGCGACTGGCGGCCGTCGTCTTCGATATGGACGGCGTCATCACGGACACAGCCACCATCCACCGCGACGCCTGGAAGGAGACCCTGGACAGGTACCTCGAGCGGCGGGCCAGCCAGGACGATGGCCGTGACGCCGGTTCGGCTGCTGACATCGGTCGCTGCCGGCCCTTCGATGAGGACGACTATCGGCGCTACGTGGACGGAAAGCCACGCGAGGCGGGCATCCGCGACTTCCTGGCCTCCCGTGACCTCTGGCTGCCGGATGGTGAGCCAGGCGATCCGCCGGGCTTCGAGACCGTCAGCGGCCTGGGCCGGCTCAAGAACGGGCTGTTCCTGCAGCTCGCCTCCAGCGAGGGCGTCGAACCGGTGCCCAGCACGGTGGAGTTCGTGGACCGCCTGCTCGCCACGGGGCGTCGCGTGGCCGTCATCTCGGCGAGCGAGAACGCCACGCAGGTCCTCCAGGCGGCCGGCGTCCTGGGGCGGTTCGCCGTGAAGGTGGATGGCCTGGACGCTCGCCGTCTCCAGCTGCCCGGCAAGCCGGACCCGGCCATCTTTCTCGAGGCCGCCCGACGCCTGGCTGAGCCACCCGATCGTGTCGCCATCGTCGAGGACGCCCTGGCCGGCGTCGAGGCGGGGGCCCGCGGCGGTTTCGCCTTCGTACTGGCCATCGACCGGGCCGGCTACGGCCCAGAGCTGGCGGCAGCGGGTGCAACACTCGTGGTCCGCGACCTTGGTGAGCTCCTCGAGCCGTTCTGAATCCTGCTCAGGCTGACCAGCGCCCGTCCCGCTCGCGAAGCTCGATGCCGCGGCCTGTCACGATCAGGGACGGATTCCCGGGCACGCTGATGACGACCGGCCCGCTACTGCGGACCTTCATCGACCCGTGCTGGAGCTTAAGGCGCACGAGGCGCCCGCGAAAACGCACCGGGATCTCCAGCAGTCGCCAGCCGGGCGGCAGTCGGGGGTCGATGGCGAGCCGGTCGCCGGCCGGGCGGATGCCCGCGAAGCCCATGACCAACGCCTGCCAGACTCCGCCCATGGTCTGGATATGGAGGCCCTGGGAGGCGGTGCCGGTGCGGTCGTCGAGGTCCATGAAGGCGGCCATGCGCAGCGCGTCGAGCGCCCGCTCGTGCCGGCCGACTCTCGCCAGGAGGGCCGCATGCGTGGCCGGCGACAGCGAGCTGCCGTGTGCCGTGCGCGGCTCGTAGTAGGCCAGGTTCGCTTCAAGTGAACCCTCGACAGTCTCGCCGGGGACGAGGTGATGCAGCAGCAACGCGTCGGTCTGCTTCACGACCTGGGCCCGGGCGACCCGCTCGCGACCGAGCAGGGCATCAGCCCAGGAAGGCCGGGGCGCCATCTCCGCGATGCGGATCGGCTCCAGCCCATGGAACCCGGCGAACTGCTCGTAGATGCGGGTCCCGGGATCGTAGCCGTCGACGATGCGCTCCGCGATGTGCAGCCACTCATCGACCTCCTCGGCTGACGGCTCGTCGGGGAGCCGTCTGCCGGCCTGCACGTGCGCCCGGCTCCGCGGCCGCTTGGCCGCGACGACTGCCGCCGCTGCGCGGAGGTTCCAGCGGGCCATCACGTTGGTGTAGGCGTTGTCATCGACGAGCTCGTGGTACTCGTCCGGCCCGATGATGCCCCGCAGATGCACGCTGCCGTCAGCATCCTGCTCGAGACGCGACGCCCAGAAGCGAGCCGTCTCGATGAGCAGCCGTCGGCCGTCGCGGCCCGCAAATGTGGTGTCTCCACTCCAGGCCACGTACTCCATGGCAGCCCAGGCGATGTCCGCGACCACGTGCAGCTCCCGCTCCCCGGTCCAGACCCGGATCGGGTGCTCGGTCGGGCCCGGGACCCACGGCGGTGTCACGTCGCGCCCATCTGCGGCTGACTCCCACGGGAACCATGCTCCGCGCAGGCCGGCCTCACGCGCCGCCGCCTGGGCGGCGGGCAGCCGCTCGATGCGATATGCCAGCATCGCACGCGCTCCGGCCGGCCGCGTTGCGGCGAAGAAGGGCAGCACGAAGACTTCCGAGTCCCAGAAGACGTGGCCCCTGTACGCGGGCCCGGAGAGGCCCCGCGGACCGACTGGCGCCTGGCGGGTCGCGGCGATGGAGCTGTCGAGATGGAACAGGGCGAAGTTGACCGCGCGCTGGAGGTCGTCATCGCCGTCGATGCGGATGCCCATCTCGTCCCAACGTCGTGCCCACGCCCGCCGTTGCTCGCGCACGAGCCCGTGGAACCCCAGTCGCTCGCCACGCGTGAGGTGCTCCTGCGCCGAGTCCACGCTCGGCGTTCGGTCCGGGTGCGACACGTAGGCGGCGAGCCGCTCCAGCTGGCGCATCTCGGCGCGGCCGTGCGTTGACTGCGAGGCGGCCACGGCGACGCCACCCCGCACGCCGGCCACAAGGCAGGTCTCCGCACGCATCCCGGCGCGCGGACCGTCCCGTGCCACCCAACCCCGGCCGCGGGCATGGTCGGTGGCAAGGAAGCCACCCCGTGACGCTCGGGCCCCGGCGCCTTCGGCACGCAACGCTCCCAGACCAGGGTGGGCACGGCTGCTGAGGGTGACCGCGCGGAATCGTCCGGCCGTGCTGCAGCCTTCGTGGTGCAGGAGGCCGGTTCGCAGGTCGAGGACGCGGCGCAGCCCGGCCTCGGGGACGAGGTCTCCGTCCAGGCGCGTCCAGTCCGGGGCCCGGAGCAGGTCGCTGTCCGGCCCGCTGTCCACGAAGACGCCGGCCACCAGGACTTCGCGACGTGCCGGCGCCCAGGCAGTCAGGGGACTGCCCACCGTCCCGATGACGCCGTCGATCATGGCCAGCCAGCTGTCCCGCATCTGCTCCATCGCGGGGTCGGCGCCGCTGACGTCGATGGTCCAGGCCGATGGCTCCGGTATGTCCGGCAGGACAGCACGAGCTCTGCCCTGGCGCAGGGCTCGAAGGGAGTCCAGCGCGTCCGCCATGGGGACCCTCCGGGACCGCGGGGGCACCTGGCAGCGCTCGCAGGCATCGACGACGAGCACCTCGCTGGCGCGGATGCCGTCGTGCCTCCAGAGCGTTTCGACGGCGCGCTGCACGGCAGTCCCATGGCGCCGGACTCTGGAGACGACGACCCCAGAGGTGGCCAGCTCGGGGAGCGTGGCAGCATCGAACTCGACCGCTCCGACCAGCAGCACCGCCTGGATCGTCAAGCGGCAGGTCCCCAGTGAGCGGTGGCCATGGACGGTCGCGGGGCTATCGCCATCGCCGCCATCGAAGCTGCCGACCGAGCTCCTCTCGACCTTCGGGCGGGCCGCTCACCAGGGCCACGCCGACCGCCGAAAGGACCATCGCGACGATGAACGCGAGACTAACGTCGATGAGGGTCACGAGGGTCGCTCCGCGCAACGGGCATGAAGGGTCGATCCATGCTCCGACGCGAGAACGTGGCGAGGCCTCACAGGCCGGGGCCTTCGGGTTACATCGGCATCGCACATGTCACGATCGCGCCACGTGTGAAGTGCTGGCAGTGTGCGCGCACGTTGGCCATCTGACCCAGGTGCTTGCCGAGCCGCAGGCCGCATGTCCGGCTCGCTACGCTACCCGACGGTGCCCAGATCCTCCAACAGCTTCGCGATCGAGCCGAGCTGCCCCGCCTTAACCAGCGGGAGCGCGGTCAGCACCTGGGTGGGCAGGGCGCATCATGAAGCCACCCAACCATGACCTTAGAGCCCGGGCTATCGCTTCCCCCGTAGCATTCGGTGAGGGGCGTTGCAGGCGCATGCAGGTTTCTGAGAGCCTGCCCATCGGCATGCCGCACGGCCGGACGCTCGGGGTGACAGATCAGATGATCGTCGCCCTTGGGCAGCGACTCGGAGGGACCCATGATGGATGGGACTCAGGAGGCCACCCATGTCCTGGCCGCGCAGGCGTCGATCCGCGCGACGCAGTATCTGATGCCTTC
>JBFYUV010000002.1:0-2665 GCA_041299865.1 Chloroflexota bacterium | reverse complement strand
CCCGAGCTGGGACGCCTCGACCGTGGTACGCCGGCCCTGCGGGTCATGCTCGTGGACGACCATGCGCTGGTGCGCTCGGCGGTAAGCCAGGCCATCAGCGCGCCGGATGTCGAGCTGGTGGCCGAGGCCGCCACGGCAGAGGACGCCTTCGCCCTGGCCCTCGCGGTGCGCCCGGACATCGTGCTGCTCGACATCGACCTGCCGGGCATGAGCGGGCTGCAGATGCTCGAGGAGCTGTCGCCTCGCCTGCCCGACACGAAGATCGTGATGCTCACCGTCTCGGATTCTGAGCGCGACATGATCGAGGCCATGGCACGCGGCGCAGCGGGCTATCTGACCAAGGACCTCAGCCCGGAAGCCCTGCTGCGCGCCCTGCGTGGCGCGGCACGCGGGGAGCTGGCCATGTCACGCCGCTTCTCGGCGCGGGCCATGCGGTACTTCGTGGAAGCGGCCCGCAAGGGTCGCAGCGCCGGTGGCGGCATCATCGAGGGCCTCAGCCCGCGAGAGAACGACGTCCTGCGGATGCTGGCCGATGGCCTCACGGACAAGGAGATCGCCACGGCCCTCATCATCTCGCCGCGTACGGTGGAGACGCACGTCAGCAACATCCTCCACAAGCTCGACGTGCGCAAGCGCGCCGAGGCCGCCCAGCGCTACCGCGAGTCGCTCTGAGCGCACACCCACCGCGCGTGGTGGCGCCCGGGTCGGGTCTTCAGCGCGTCTCGGCGGCAGACCCGCGAGCAGCGTGCTCCAGCACGAGGGCACCGAGGACCGCACCGGGCAGGGCGAACCAGTGGCGGACGACCTCGCCGGAGCCCTCTGGATCGTAGGCCTCCGGCAGCATGCCGTCGCTGAAGGCGACGCTCACCAGTCGTGCCAGGGCAGCCTCCGCGGATGCCGGCTCGCCCATGAGCCCGTGGGCGACCCAGGCGAAGATGTCGCCGAGGGTCCAGGTGCCCGGCGTGTGACGTGAGCCCAGGCCACCGGTCGGCCCGGGCACGAAGGCGGGGTTCGTGGCGTCGAGGGCGAAGGCCATCGTGGCGCGCCAGGGACGGTCAGTGGGCTTGCAGAAGCTCCACAGCGGCGCCAGCGCCAGGGGCAGGTCGGTGGCCTCGATGGACAGCTCGACGCCACCACGGCCGTCCACCGACCCGGCCCATCGCCGTCCCTGCGGTCCATCTGTCACCACGTGCGCGTCGAAGGCAGCACGGGTACGGTCCGCGCGCTCGGTCAAGGAAGTGGCCGCGAGGCCCAACTGCCGGGCCACGCCGGCCAGCCGCATCGCGGTGTGCCAGAGCAGCACCTGGTCGGAAGCGCGGAAGGGGTAGGGCGGGAGCTCGTCGGCCGCGTCCATGTCGGTAGCCAGGAGCGCGGTCCGGCCATCGATGGCCGATTCGGCCGCGGCCCAGGCCTTGCCGGCCAGCTCGGCCCAGGTCGGCCCGGGCGGCAGCTCAGGGAGGCTGCCCGTGGCGCCGACGAAGTCGGCCAGCTCGAGGAGCGGGTAGAGCTGCTGGTCCGCCCGGAACGCCTGGCCCGCGCGACGTCCGTCGGCGTGGTGTGTACGGAGCCAGCGGCCATCCGGCCGCTCGCAGCGCAGGAAGAGCCAGCGCAGGTGGTCGGCCACGATGGCCGCATCGTCGTCATGGCCACCCCGGGCCCAGGTGGCCAGCAGCAGACGCGCCTGCCAGTAGGCGTCACAGGTCCACGAGAGGGGTAGCGTCCGATGGTCGGCCAGGATGCAGCGCTCGGCACCGGCCACCTGCAGGGCCGTGCAGGTGCGCGTGTAGGTTGCCGCGCGCTGATCCAGCTGTCCGACCGACCTGACGAGGCGGATCGGGACGCGCAGCGGGCGCGACTCGGGGGCCGCCCGCGGGGGGCGCGGCCCGCTGGACAGCTGGGCGGAAGGTGAGGCGGTGGACACCTGGGCGGAAGGTGATGCGGGACGCGATGCGGGTCGCCCGGCCTCCGACAGGGGCTGCGGCGCCTCCGGACCGCCAGCCGGCCGCAGCGCGGGGCTGGTCTGCCACTCGGGGGCCGGGGCAGGTGGCCGGTCGAAGGCGCAGGCGATGTCGAGGTGCACCTCGTCCGCCTCGGCCGGCCACTCGATCCAAGCGACGGCAGTCGGCATGCGCCGCCGCAGCACCGTCCAAGCCAGGCGCTTGTCGGAGCGATCATCGGCGCTTCCGTGGCCGGCGGATGCGGCGCCGGTCCCGCCGGGCTTGCGCAGCCAGGCCTGGATGACGACGGGCGCGCCCTCACCGCTGACACGCAGGGTGCCCTCACGGGCCTTGGCGCGCGGCTTGGAGCCCGCGGCGGCCGGGATCCCCGCCTCGCCCCGGGCCGCTGGCTGACCCTCATCGCCCTGCCGCCCCGTCTCGCGTACTTCGGCCAACGGGGGACGCGCCAGCCGACCGCTGACGCGGACGCGGATGCCGGCCGGTCGATCGCGTCGCGAAGCCCGGATGACCAGGCGTTGCACGACGGCCCGCGTGCCGCGGGGTGGGTCCTCACGCGTCGTGACGGTGGCGCGGCCGGCCTCCACACGCAGGAAGGCGTGGGCCTCGCGTCGCATCCAGGAGCGGTAGCGCAGCACGGCCTCCGCGTTGCCGCGCAACTCCGGGTCGAAGACGGGCAGACCGGTGAGCTCCACGTAGCCCGCCTCCGG
>JBFYUV010000022.1:0-16632 GCA_041299865.1 Chloroflexota bacterium | reverse complement strand
TCGTGACCACCGTCTACTTCCCCATGCGCGGCCTGCAGCGCGACGCCAACAACCACGTCGTGCGCTTCTTCGGCGCCACGACCGAGTGGCTGGCCTACGTGGACATCGACGAGTTCCTGGTGCCCGAGCAGGACGAGCAGATCGGCGAGATCATGCGGCGTTTCGGTGACGCTGAGCAGGTGCTCGTCTCGCGCAGGGAGTTCTGCTACGGCGGCCACCGTACGCCGCCCGCCGGTCTTGTCACGGAGGCCTACCGGGAGTACAGCGTCAACGTGCCGCGCGTGGGGACCTCTGAGATCCTCGCCAAGCCCATCATCCGGCCCGCGGGCACGGCCCGGGTGGGCATCCACAACGCCACGACCGTGCACGGCCGGACGGTCAACACGGCCGGCAGGCCGACCTCCGAGGAGGCCACGGTCATCGAGGATCCCAGCTACGCCAACCTGCAGATGAACCACTACTTCACCAAGTCGTGGCAGGAGTTCCAGGCCAAGCGCGGCCGGGCCACGACATCCACCCACAGCTTCGGGCTGCCCGAGGTGCCCTTCGACATCCCGGCCCAGGTGGACCACGTCGTCGACCGCTGGCGGCCTCGCACGAAGGCCCTCATGGAGGAGATGGCGAGCCTGCCGGCCAGCCCGTCTCGCTACGGCAGCCGGCTGCGCCTGACCGGCTTTCCCAGCAGCGACATGTTCGGCCAGGAGGCCACGGCCGTCGTCACCAACGAGGCGGCTGGGGTGACGGAGGCGCGCAAGAAGCGCACGGCGCGCTCGTTGCCCATGCCCGGCGTGCGTGGTGCCATGGCACGCGCCGAGGACTTCGAGTACCGGGCCATGCCGGGCGCCTTCCTTGGCTCGCCGCACGTGGCACAGCAGATCGCCTGGCTGCAGGCCGAGGTCACCTGGGCCGTCGCCGATGGCCAGCCGCCCATGCGGGTCGAGGATGGCACGGCAGTGGCGACCGGTGAGACGGATGCCATGGGCGAGCCCCTGGTCGTCGGCTTCAAGGACGGTCGGGGTGCCCTCGTCATCCCCGCCGGCGGGCCGAAGCTGCGCTGCCACGCTCTCCTCTTCACACTGCGCTTGGCTGACCTGGTAGCGACGCCGGACGGCCCGCCGGGTGACGCGCACGACGTCCCGACAGTGGCCGTCGAGGTGTCCGCGCTCGAGGCAGGGGAGTGGCAGTCGTCGGCGGCGTTCACGATGCCTGGCCCGGGTACCTACCTCGGACTGGTGGCCCTGGAGAAGTGGCCGCGAACCATCGATGCCGTACGAGTCGCCCTCGCCGGCGCGCGGACGGTGGCGATCTACGACTTGGCGCTGCTGACCTTCGGCTGAGCCCGACCACGGCCCTCACGCCCGCTCCGGGTGGTGCCGCTGCCCGCCCCTGATGGCCCCGCGGAGGCAGCGGCGACCGCACCCCCCGCACCGCGGATGCGGCCCAGCGAGACCCAGGCCTCCGGGTCGTCGGCCAGCTCGCGGACCCGGTCAGGCAGCTCGCCATCACGCAGGTTGGCCAGCGAGGTCGTCTCGAGGATCTCGCGCAGGGCTGCCCGGACGGCGATCCAGACGTCCGTCAGTGGCTCCGCCGCGCCGCGGTACTCCATGTTCTCCGGCCGATCGCCGCGCACGTTGGCAAGCGGCCCGTCCACGGCCCGGATGACGTCGGCGAGGCTGATGTCCTCGGGCGGGCGCGCCAGCGTGTAGCCGCCATCGGGCCCGCGCTGGCTGCGCACGATGCCGGCGTGCTTGAGCTCCAGCAGGATCGTCTCCAGGAACTTGGACGGGATGCCCTGGGCCTCCGCGATGCGGTCGGCCGTGACGGGCGACTCGGTGGCCGTGGCCAGCTCGGCGGCAGCCCGGGCGGCGTAGTCGGCCTTGGCTGAGACTTTCATGCTGGAGGCATTGTCCTCTATCTCGATAGGGAATGTATCAAGAGAGAGCGGAGCCGGGCCGATGATATCCTCCTGTCATGAAACCGACCGGTGCGTCGGAAGTAGGGTGAGGTGACCTGGACGTGAAGCAGGAGCGCAGCGTTCGCCGCCGGGAGCGCATCCTGGACGCCGCCTTCACGGTCTTCAGCCGGCAGGGCTACCGCGAGACCGGCGTGGACGAGGTGGGCCGCCAGGCGGAGACCAGCAAGGGCGGCGTCTACTTCCACTTTCCGACCAAGGAATCGCTCTTCCTGGAGCTGCTGCGGACGACGGCCGACCGCCTCGTCGGCAAGGTCGAACGTTCGATGGTCGGCATCGCCGATCCCATCGACCGCGCCGATGCGGCCCTGCGCGCGGTCCTGGCCGTGTTCGCGGGACACCGCACGATGGCCCGCCTCTTCCTCATCGATGCCGTCGGTGCCGGCGACGCCTTCCAGGCGGAGCTGAGACGCATGCACGAGCGCTTCAGCGGCCTCATCGCGGAGCAGCTCGAGACCGCGGTGGCCGAGGGCATCATCCCGCCCATCGACACGGCCGTGGCGAGCATGGCCTGGTTCGGCGCCCTCAACGAGGTCGTCGTACGCTGGCTCATGGCCGAGCCGCACGGGCGGCTCGACGATGCCTATCCGACCTTGCGGGCGATCCTGCTGCGCAGTGTCGGCATCCCGGAGGCTCGCATCACAGCGCTGCAGGCGACGGCGTGAGTGCCGTGGCGGCTGCATCGCCAGCCCTGGCGCGACGGTCAGCCGACCCGGCCGGGCCTGCCGTGTCCGACGCGCTGCGTGCCGCCCTGGCCGCAGCCGTCGGCCGGGCGCGGCCGACGCTCATCTCGGCCGTGCTGCCCGCCGCAACCGTGGATCCAGTGGCGGTCTACGCGGCGGCTGAGGCAGCCGGTCAGGAGCGCGCTTTGTGGCGTCAGCCGAGCGAGGGTTTCGCCCTGCTCGGTGTCGGCGCGGCCTGGTCGATGCGGGCGAGCGGTCCCGGCCGCTTCACGCAGGTGGCCGAGGCCTGGTCGGACCTGGCGGGCCAGGCCATCATCACGGGCGATCCGGGACTGCGCGGCTGCGGACCGCTGCTGCTGGGTGGCTTCGGCTTCGCCGATGTCCCGGCGCGGACCCCGGTGTGGCGTGGCTTCGAGGCCGCCGATGTGGTCCTGCCGGCCCTCCTGCTGAGTATCACCCCGGAGGGCACGTGGCTGACGGCAAGTCACGTGCTCTCGCCTGGTGAGACCGCCGCATCGGCCGCTGAGACGCTGGCCTCGTGGTGGGTCGACCTGATCGGGTCGGCCGTGGCGTCCTCCCCGCCTTCGGTCCGGCCTTCGCTCCGACTGGTCGCCAGCCGGCCGGGTGCCGCCGACTGGCGCGCGTCGGTGTCGCGGCTGGCCGGCGCGGTCGGTCGCGGGCGCCTGGACAAGGTGGTCCTGGCGCGACAGGTCGATCTCGTGGCGGAGTCGGCCATCGACGTGTCCGCGGTGCTCGAGCGGCTGCGGGCGACGGCCCCGGAGTCGACGCTCTTCGCCATCGGTCGCGGAGGGCGGACGTTCCTGGGAGCGACCCCGGAGCGGCTCGTGAGCCTCGACGGGTACCGCCTCCGCAGTGTGGCCATGGCCGGCTCCACCCGGCGCGGCGATGACGCGGCTGCAGACGAGCGCCTGGCTGCCGAGCTGCTCGGCTCGGACAAGGAGCGCGAGGAGCATGCCGTCGTGGTGGACATGCTGCGTGCCACGCTGGCGCCGCTCACCGACGAGCTGGCCATCCCGTCGGTGCCGCACGTGGAGCAGCTGCACCACCTGCAACACCTCGTCACGCCGGTCGAGGGACGCCTGCTCGAGCCGTCGGGCGTGCTGCGCTTCGCGCAACTCCTGCATCCCACGCCGGCAGTCGGCGGCATGCCGCGCGACCTGGCGCTCGAGCTCATCGCCGAGGAGGAGGCCCACGAGCGCGGCTGGTATGCCGGGCCCCTGGGATGGCTTGACCGCTCGGGCGACGGCGAGCTCGTGGTGGCGCTGCGCTCGGGCGTCGTGGAGGACCGCACGGCCACGCTGCTGGCGGGCTGCGGCATCGTGGCCGATTCCGATCCCGAGCGGGAGTGGCAGGAATCGACGACCAAGCTGCTGGCGCTGGGCTCCGCGCTCGGGCGGGTCGAGGCATGAGCGGCACGGGGCGGCAGGCCACGGGCCTGGATTGGACGCCCGCAGCACCGCTGCGGGCCATGGCCGACGAGCTGGCGCGCAGCGGTGTCCGGGACGTGGTCATCTGCCCGGGGTCGCGCTCGACGCCGCTGGCGCTGGCGCTCCGCCTGGAGCCGCGCCTGCGCTGCTGGGTCCACCTCGACGAGCGCGCCGGGGCCTTCTTCGCGCTCGGGGCGGCGAAGGCGTCGGGCAGGCCCGTGGTCGTGCTGGTGACCTCGGGCACGGCCGCGGTCGAGCTGGCACCGGCCATCGCCGAGGCCCGCTATGGACGCGTGCCGCTCATCGCCCTGACGGCGGACCGCCCACCGGAGCTCCGCGATCGCGGCGCGCCGCAGGCCATCGACCAGGATCATCTCTACGGTCGCTTCGCGAAGTGGTATGCGGAGCTGCCCGTGCCTGAGCCGGGCGACCTTGCCGAGGCCAACGTGCGCGGCACGGTGGCGCGTGCCGTGGCCATGTCCCAGGCTGCACCGGCTGGCCCGGTGCACGTCAACCTGCCGTACCGCGAGCCCTTGGTACCTGTCGGCGACCTCATCGGCTTGGTGGAGGGCGAGGCAAGCGCGTCCCGTGATGGAGCCGGCCACGGCGTCACCGTGGTCGGCCAACGCGTGCTGCCGGCGGCCGAGCTGGCGCGACTGGCCGAGCAGGTAGCCGGCGCCCGCCGCGGCGTCATCGTCTGCGGCCCGCTGGATGCCCCGGGCTTCGACGAGGCCGTGGCCAGGCTGGCTTCGGCGACGGGCTTCCCGGTCATCGCCGACGCGCTCGCCAACGTCCGCTTCGGACCGCACGACCGGTCCCATGTCATCGCCCGCGCCGACGCGCTGCTGAGAGTGGCCTCGTTCGCTGAAGCCCAGCAGCCCGATCTCGTCTTGCGTTTCGGCGGCACGCCGACCTCCAAGGCGATCCTCGGCTGGCTCGTGGCCGGTGCCGCCGCCCAGGTCGTCGTCGACGACGGCGGCTGGGACGAGCCGACCCTGCTGCCAGTCACCATGCTGCAGGCTGAGCCGGTCGAGCTGGCGCGAGCGCTAGCGGCTCGCCTGACCGGGGGAGGGGCGGGCTCACTGGCCGACGCCAGTCATCCGGCGAGCGATGCCAAGCCGCCCTCACCTGACGGCTGGCTGGCCTCCTGGCGGGCTGCGGAGTCCGCGGCCGAGGAGGCGACCGGCGCCTGGCTCGAGAGCCTGGACGAGCCCTTCGAGGGCCAGGTCTTCGCGGGCCTGGGTGCCGTCCTGCCCGATGGCGTCATCCTGTTCGCGGGCAACAGCATGCCGGTACGTGACATGGAGGCCTTCCTGGGCTCGGGGCCGGCGGGCATCCGCTGCCTCGGCAACCGGGGCGCCAACGGCATCGACGGACTCGTCTCGACGGCGCTGGGCATGGCGGCCGTGAGCCGTGCACCGGTCGTCGCGGTCGTCGGCGATGTCTCCTTCCTCCACGACCTCAACGCCCTGGTGGCCGCGGCTCGACTGGGTGTCTCGGCCACGATCGTCCTCGTCGACAACGACGGCGGGGGCATCTTCTCGTTCCTGCCCCAGGCTGATGCCGATGAGCCCGGCGTGGGCCTGCCGACACACTTCGAGGAGCTCTTTGGCACCCCACACGGGACCGACTTCGGACCGCTGGTGCGCGCCCTGGGGGCCGGCCACGAGGTCGTCGCGAGCCACGCCGTGGCTGGGGCCGTGGCCGCCTCGCTGGCCCGACCGGGCGTACAGGTCCTGGAGGTGCGCACCGAGCGGCGTCGCAACGTCGAGCTGCACCGGGCGCTGCAGGCCGCGGTGGCCATGGCCGTGAGCCAGGCGTCCGCCGACCCTCCGGCTGGCCGCGCCAGTCAGGATGGACGACGGCCATGACGCGCGTCGCCCTCGACGGGGCGGAGCTCGAAGTCGAGGCTGCCGGTCGCGGGCCGGCCGTCCTGGCGCTGCACGGCTTCACGGGCACGGCGCGGACGTGGGCACCACTCGCGGCTGCCCTGCGGGACCAGCGGCGCGTCCTCGCGCCAGATCTGCTGGGCCACGGCCGATCCAGCGCCCCGGCCGACCCCGCCCGCTACGCGCTCGAGCGGCAGGCGGACGACCTATCCGCCCTCCTGGCAGCCCTGGACGCCGTCCCTGCCGACGTGGTGGGCTACTCGATGGGCGCCCGCCTCGCCCTCGTGCTGGCGCTTCGTCACCCGTCGGCCGTGCGCGGGCTCATCCTGGAGAGCCCTTCGGCCGGCATCCAGGACGCCACCGAACGAGCCAGGCGCCGCGCCGCCGACGATGCGCTCGCCGGGCAGCTCGAACGCGAGGGCCTGGCCTCGTTCGTGGAGGCCTGGGAAGCACAGTCGCTCTTCGCCAGCCAGTCGGCCCTGACCGACGACGTGCGGTCTCGCCTGCGTGCCGAGCGCCTTTCCCATGACCCGCGCGGCCTGGCAGCCTCGCTGCGCGGTGCCGGCCAGGGCGTCATGGGGCCGCTGAACGACCGGCTGGCGGCCGTCGGCTGCCCGGCTCTCGTCATCGCGGGTGTTCTCGACCCGGTGGGGTCGGAGCGCGCCCGACTGGTGGCCGAGGGCCTGCCCGCAGCTGTCCTCGAGATCGTCGATGGTGCCGGGCACGCGCCGCACCTCGAGCAGCCCGAGGCCTTCCTCCGACTGGCCGGCGAGCGCCTGGCCGTGACAAGCAGCCCCGTGCACTGAAAGGACCCAGCCATGGTCACCGAGTGGGCCTCCGTCCGCGAGTACGACGACATCCGCTATGAGCACTCCGGAACGGGCATCGCCAAGATCACCATCGACCGGCAGCACGTCCGCAACGCCTTCCGCCCGGAGACGGTGACCGAGCTCATCGACGCCTTCCGGCATGTCCGTGACGACGCATCGACCGGCGTGGTGCTCCTCACCGGCGCCGGGGACACGGCCTTCTGCTCCGGCGGCGACATGACCGTCAAGGGCGAGGGTGGCTACATCGCCACGGATGGCACGGCCCGCCTCAACGTTCTCGACCTGCAGCGGCTCATCCGCTCGCTGCCCATCGTCGTCATCGCCCTCGTCAACGGCTACGCCGTCGGCGGCGGACACGTGCTGCACGTCGTCTGCGACCTGACCATCGCGTCCGAGAACGCCATCTTCGGACAGACCGGTCCCAGGGTCGGCAGCTTCGACGGCGGCTACGGTGCGACCCTGCTTGCGCGCATCGTCGGCCACAAGAAGGCGCGCGAGATCTGGTACCTCTGCCGCCAGTACACGGCCCAGCAGGCGCTCGACATGGGCCTCGTGAACGCGGTCGTGCCACTCGAGCGACTGGAGGAGGAGGGCGTGGCCTGGTCCGAGGAGATCCTGGCCAAGAGCCCCACCGCCATCCGCATGCTGAAGCGCTCCTTCAACGCGGACACGGACGGCCTGGCCGGCCTCCAGGAGCTGGCCGGGGACGCCACGATGCTCTTCTACCTGACCGAGGAGGCGCACGAGGGCAGCCGGGCCTTCCTGGAGAAGCGCGCGCCCGACTTCTCCAAGTACCCGCGACGGCCCTGAGCCTGCGGCGCCTGCCTGCCCTGACCGACCCCATGGACTCCGCGACCGCACCCTCGCCGCCACGCCCGGCGCCGCGGAGCCACCGGCATGCCTGGTGGCTGGCCATCAGGCCGCGGACTCTGCCGGCTGCCGTGGGACCGGTCTTGGTCGGCCTCGGCGTGGCCGTCGGCGAGGGTGTCTTCCTGCTGCTCCCGGCGCTCGCGGCGCTGGCCGTGGCGCTGCTGCTGCAGGTCGCCTCAAACCTCGCCAACGACCTCTTCGACTTCCGCTCCGGCGCGGACACCGCCGACAGGGTCGGTCCGCCGCGCGCGGCGGCCCTGGGGCTGCTCAGCCAGCGCGAGCTGGCGGCCGGCATCGCCGTCGTCGTGGGGCTGGCCGGCCTCGTCGGGCTGTACCTGGTCAGCGTCGGGGGTTGGCCCATCCTGGTGCTCGGGGCCCTGGCCATCGTGAGCGCCGTCGCCTACACCGGCGGGCCCTGGCCGTACGGCTACCGCGGCCTCGGCGAGGTCTTCGTCTTCGCCTTCTTCGGGCCGGTGGCCGTGGCCGGCACCACCTGGCTGCAGACGCTCACCCTGGAGCCGCTGGCGCTCGCAGCGTCCCTGCCGATCGGCGCCCTGATCACGGCCATCCTCGTCGTCAACAACCTGCGCGACATCGTGCAGGACCGTCGGGCGGGCAATCTCACCCTGGCGGTGCGGCTCGGCGAGCGAGGCGCCGTGGCCGAGTTCGGCCTGCTGCTGGCGGTCGCCTACCTTGCGCCGATCGTGCTCCTGCTCGGCGGGGCCGGGCCGGCCGTGCTGCTGCCCCTGCTCTCCGCGCCTCTGGCGCTGCCGCTCCTGCGCGTGGTGCGCGCGGGAGGCGATCCACGGCGGCTCAACACGGTCCTGGCGGGCACCGCGCGCCTCTCGCTGGTCTTCGCGGCACTGCTGGCCCTCGGTTTGGCACTGCCGGGGCTGACCTGATGCGCGTCTCCGACGTCTCGTTCGACGTGCTCGAGGTCCCACTGCGGACGAGCCTGGCCACGGCATCGGGCGACTGGGCGGTCGTCCGGCTTGGGTTGCTGTCTTTGCGCACAGACACCGGACTCGCGGGGCTGGGCGAGGCGGCGCTCGACGGCAACGCCATGCATGGCACGATGGAAGCCGATCCGTGGGGCAGCGGGGCTGACCTCTCGAACGCCCTGCTCCAGGCGCTGACAGGGGTCGACCTGGCGGATGTCGGCGCCGTCGAGGAGCGGCTCACCGCCATCGATGCCTGGGCGGGGTTCGGGCGGGCCCTTCGCTCGGCCGTCGCCACCGCCCGAGTGGATGCCCTGGCGCGCTCGAGCGGCCGATCCGCAGCGGCCTGGCTCGGTGACGAGGCGCTCGCCGGCACGCCAGTGCGCTTCCTGGTCCCGCCACCGGCGTTCGACGTGGCGGTCAATGCCCTCGTGGGCATCGCGGAGCCCGAGGTCGCTGCCGCCGAGGCGCGACGGCTCGTGGAGATCGGGTTCGTGTGCCTGAAGCTCAAAGGCGGAGCCGAGGGCCCGGGCGTCCTGGCTCGCCGCGTGGCCGCGGTGCGTGAGTCGGTGGGGCCCTTGGCGTCGCTGCGCCTGGACCTCAACGGCGCCCTCGACGAGGGAGCGGCGACCTCGCTCCTCGTGGAGGTGGAGCCGTATCGCCTGGAGTACGTGGAGCAGCCCATCCCGGCGGCGGCCGGCGTCGAGGCCCTGGCGCGGCTGCGGCGCCGCGTGGCGACGCCCATCGCCGCTGACGAGGCGGTCACCGACCTGGCGGCGGTGCGCGCCATCGCCGCGGCCGGCGCCGCAGACGTCATCGTCGTGAAGCCGGCCCGGGTCGGTGGGCTCGCGCAAGCTGCACGCATCGTCGACCTGGCGGTGGCCACGGACACGCGCGTGACGGTCGCCACGCTCGTCGAGAGCGGCGTGGGCGTCGCGGCTGCCCTGCACCTGGCGGCCATCGTGCCCGGTGACCGGGCCCACGGGCTGTCGACGGCTGGCCTGCTGGCCTCGGACCTGCTGATGGAGGCGCTGCCCATCCACGGCGGCCGCATGGCCGTGCCGTCCGGGCCCGGCCTGGGCGTGGTCATCGACCGGCTGGCGGTGGAGCGCTACCGTGTCGGGCGGGGTGTCCGAGATGCCTGACCTCGCGCCCGACTGGCTGGCCGCCTGGGCGTCGGCTGACCCGGATGCTCTGGCGCTTCAGGCAGCCTCCGGCGCCTGGACGGCCGCTGCGCTCAACGCTGCCGCGACCGCCACGGCCGATCGCCTGGCGGAGCTCGGCCTGCGGCCGGGTGCCGTGGTGGCCGCACTCGTGGAGGACGACGGGCCGGCGGTCCTGTTCATGCACGCGGCTCGTCGTCGGGGTGTCGTCCTCCTGCCCCTCAACCGCCGCGCGGCCGTCCCTGAGCTGATCGCCCAGCTGCGGGCGGCGACCCCCGGCCTGCTCGTCCACGACGAGTCGAACGAGGCACGGGCGCGCGAGCTTGCCACGGGCGCGAGCGTCGCCATCGCCGCCGCCGAGGGCCTGCTCGGTGGTCAGTCGGCAGCGGACGCCCGGACCACGCCTCTGCCCGCCGTCGACCTGGCCGCACCAGCCACGATCGTCTTCACTTCCGGCACGACCGGCCTCGCCCGTGGCGCCCGGCTGACGCACGGCAACCACGCCGCCAGCGCCGACGCCTGGGCGACCGTCCTCGAGCCGCGCCCCGGCGATCGCTGGCTTGCCTGCCTGCCCCTCTTCCACGTGGCCGGGCTGGCCATCGTCATCCGTGCCAGCCGCTGGCGCGTGCCGCTCGAGGTCCTGCCCCGCTTCGAGGCCGCCGACGTCGCCGACCGGATCGCGGCGGGCAGCAGCCACCTCTCGCTGGTGCCCAGCCAGCTGGAGCAGCTCACCGCGGTCTGGGGCGCTCGACCCGTGCCGCCCACCCTGCGGGCCATCCTGCTGGGCGGCGCGCCGATCCCCGGTGCCGCGCTGGCACACACGCGCGCGCTCGGCCTGCCCGTGCTGACGACGTACGGCATGACTGAGACGTCATCCGGCATCGCGGTGGGCGGTGCCGAGGTGGCCACGAGGGCGGACGCGGCCGCCCTGCGGCCCCTGCCGGGCGTCCGCGTGCGCGTGGTGGATCCGGATCCCGCGGACGGCGTCGGGCAGATCCTGGTCTCGGGGTCGATGATCTTCGGCGGCTACCTGGGCGACGCGTCGGCCACCGCCGAGCGGCTCGCCGACGGCTGGCTGCGGACCGGCGACCTGGGCAGCCTGGATGGCGAGGGGCTCCTGCGCATCGCCGACCGCCGCGAAGACCTCGTCGTCTCCGGCGGCGAGAACGTCTACCCCGCGGAGGTCGAGGCGGTCCTGCGTGAGCACCCGGCGGTCATCGACGCCGCTGTCGTCGGCCAGGCTGACGCGACCTGGGGCAGCGTGCCGGTGGCGGCCGTAGTCGTGGCGCCTGGTGCGTTCGTCGGCGATGCCGAGCTCGAGCGCCACTGCCGCGCGCGGCTGGCCGGCTACAAGGTGCCCGTGCGCTTCCACCGGTTGCTGGCGCTGCCGCGCAACGAGGCCGGCAAGGTCCTGCGGCACGAGCTGCGCGACCTGCTCGCGGCGGCGCCAGCTTGACCACCATGACGACCGCCCGGCTGGCACGGCCGGCTGCCAGCATCGCCTACCGAAGCCTCGGCGAGGGCCAACCCCTGCTGCTCCTGCACGCCACGCTCTCCTCGTCGCGCCAGCTGCAGCCCCTGGCCACGCGCCTCGCCGAGCGCCATCGCGTGATGGCCGTCGACCGTCGCGGCAGCGGTGACAGCGCCCCGGCGGCAGGCACGCCGCCCTCGCCCATCGACGTGGCCGTGCACGTCGCGGACCTGGCGGCGCTCATCGACGCCGAGGCGCTCCACGGCTGCCTCGTGGTCGGCCACAGCTACGGGGGCTGCCTGGCGCTGGAGCTCGCGGCGCGGCGGCCGGACCTCGTAGCGGCCGCCTGGGCCTACGAGCCTCCCTACAGCCCGCTGGCGCCGCCCGCCGCCAGGTCGCACATGGCGAACGTGGCGCGTCGCACGCTGGAGGCCGATGCGCAGCGCGGATCGTCCGCCGCCGCGGAGGTCTTCATGGCCGGCGTCTCCGGGCAGGCGGCCGTGGACGCCCTGTCGGCGGCTGGGCGCGAGCGCATCGGACGTGCCGGTGCCGGCGCGGTGGCCGATGCCCCGCTGCTCGGCCTCGACCCGGACGGCTTGACTCGCATCGCCTGCCCGGTGGCCATCGCCACCGGCGGCGTCAGCCAGCCGCTCTACGTAGCCATCGCCGAGGCCCTCGCGGCGCGCATCGCCGGCGCGGTCGTGTCGCCCATCCCGGGCGTCGACCACATGGCACCCGTCACGCGGCCAAGTATCATCGCCGCCGCAGTGGAGGCCTTCCTCGACCCATGAGCAGCGGCAGCAGCGCACCCGGGATCGGCACCAGCGCACCCGGGACCGGCAGCAGCGCACCCGGGACCGGCAACAGCGCACCACCTGAGCGCGTGGCGGAGATGTTCGACCGCATCTCCGGCGTCTACGACGGCATGAACCTGGCCATCTCCGGCTTCCAGGAGCCGCGCTGGCGCCGCCACGCCGTGCACGAGACGCGGCTGGGTCCCGGCGGGCGGGCGCTGGACGTGGCCTGCGGCACCGGCAAGGTCACGCGCGACCTGTGGCGTGCCGTGCAGCCTGGCGGCAGCGCCCTGGGCGTCGACTTCTCCGAGGGCATGATCGGGCTGGCCAGGGACCGCGCCGTGGGCGAGGAGGGTCTGCGCTTCGTCGTCGGCGACGCCCTCGCCCTGCCCGTCGAGAACGCTGCCTTCGACGCCGCGACCATCGCCTTCGGCATGCGCAATCTGGCTGACTACCGACAGGGCTTCGCCGAGATGGCTCGCGCCGTGCGACCGGGCGGCCGCGTCGTCTGCCTCGAGATCGCCCGCCCCACGAGTCGCCTCGGGAAGCTCATCGGCCGCTGGTTCGATTCGATCGTGCCCCTCATCGGGCGGCTGGTGGGCCAGGGGAGCGCCTATGCCTACCTCGTGCAGTCCACGAAGGGCTACCCGACACCCGACGAGATAGCGCGCATCATGCGTTCCGCGGGCCTCCGTGATGTGGACTGGTACGGCCTCTCCTTCGGCATCGTGACCATCCACACCGGGACCGTGGCCGGCTCGCTGTCCGAGTAGCGAGCCTCAGCGCGATGCGCCCCACCTCAGCCCTCGAGAGCGGGCTCGGGCTCCGGCGCCATTTCGATCTTCAGCGCGGCGAGCTCGGCGCTGAGCTGGTCGGCCAGCGCCACGGTCTCCGTGTCCGGCTCGCCCGCGAGCTGGTTCTCCAGCAGGCAGGGGTCGCCCTCGCCCCCGGCCTGCCACTCGTCGCAGGATCCGCCAGAGACGTCGTAGAGCTCACGGAAGCCGTCCAGGTTCTCCACGTAGAGCCAGCGGCCGGAGGGGTGGTCGGCCGTCGTGCGAAGCGACCAGTAGACAGGTCGGTCGCCGCCGCTGGGCATCGCGTGCATGATCGACGCTCGCTCGTAGGGGAAGGGCTGGTCGGCCAGGAGCGCGGCGAAGCTCAGGCCATCGGGGCCTTGCTGGCCGTTGGGATAGGGGCCCATCTGGCAGCCGGCCAGCTCGCAGAGGGTGGGCGCCCAGTCGATCATGCTGAGGGTCGTGCCCTCATCGCGCGGTTCCAGCCCGCGCCGCGCCGGCCAGGCCGCGTACGTCGGCACGGCCGAGCTGTACGGTGAGACCTTGCCCACGCGGCGGTGCTCGCCCCAGGTCATGCCGTTGTCCGCGGTGAAGACGAAGAGGGTGTCCTCCAGCCGACCCTGGCGCTGCAGCTCGTCACCGACCTGCCCGATGAGGTCGTCGACTGCCAGGAGCGATTCGCAGTGGGCGGTGAGGTCGAAGCCGGCGTCACCCAATGGCGGCGCGTCCGCGATGTAGGGCGGCTTGTCCGAGACGTCGGCTTCGTCGTAGTTGGGTGGCGCCCAGCGCGGGAGGTCCGCGCAGCGCGGGTCGCCCTCGTGGCGGGGCGCCGGCAGGTTCGGCTCGTGCGGCGTGAAGGGCGAGATGAGCGTGAACACGGGTTCGTCCTCGGGTGCGTCACGGAGGCGCTGCACCGCCAGGTCGGCGATGACGTCGGTCGAGTAGTCGGCCTCGTCCGTGCGGTGCTGCGTGATGCCGCCCTGGCGGTCCCGCATCTCGTACCAGAAGTACTTGCCCTGGTTGGAGTCGATGACGTCGAAGCTGTCCCAGCCGGGCGGGTCGCGCCGCTCGGGCGGGAAGGCGCGGTAGCCGTTGAGGTACTTGCCCACGTACGACGTGTGGTAGCCGGCCTCGTCGAGCTCGGTGGCGATCGTCGTGTCCGGGTCCAGCTGCGCCCCGTCATTGCTGTTGGCACCGCTGTTGTGGGCGTGCTGGCCGGTCAGCAGGTTGGCGCGCGAGGGCCCGCAGAGCGGCACCTCGGCGTGGAAGTCCGTGAACCGGATGCCCTGCGAGATGATCAGCTCGGACAGGTTAGGCATGATCTCCGGCGCGAAGAGTCGACCGTCGTGCGGGTTGAGGTCGTCGAGCATGACCATGACGACGTTGGGACGGCGTGCCTCAGACGGTGCCTGGGCCGGTGCTGCGGAGACCTCCGGCGCGGTGGCAGCAGCCGCCGACGCGGCGGCGCTCGTGCCGCTGCCGGCCACGACCAGGGCTGCCAGGCTCGGAATCAGCGCCAGGCGCTGGCGAGCGCCGGGCCACTCGTTCCGGCGACCACCAGCCACGCGCGTCCTCACCGGCCAAGGGTAGCGCAGGGTTCGGTGCAAGGCCGCGGCGGCCCATGTCAATCGGGGTACCATCGCGAACGTGTCCTCGGCCCCCACCGCACCGCTCATCCACGCCCGCGGGTTGACCAAGCGGTTCGCTGATCTCACGGCCGTGGACGCCGTGGACTTCGACGTGCAGCCGGGCGAGGCCTTCGGCTTCCTGGGGCCCAACGGCGCCGGCAAGACGAGCACGATGCGCATGATCGGCTGCATCTCGCCGGTCACGGCGGGCACCCTGCGGGTGCTGGGCATGGACCCCGCCACGCAGGGTTCCACGATTCGCGGCCGCCTCGGCGTGGTGCCCCAGCAGGACACCCTGGACATGGAGCTGACGGTCCTCGAGAACCTGCTCATCTACGGGCGCTACTTCGACCTCAGCTACAAGGAGGCACGCCGGCGCGCCACGGAGCTGCTTGAGTTCGTGCAGCTCAGCGACCGCGCCGGTGACGAGGTGGAGCCGCTTTCGGGCGGCATGAAGCGGCGCCTGACCATCGCCCGCGGGCTCATCAACGAGCCCGAGATGATGCTGCTCGACGAGCCCACCACGGGCCTTGACCCGCAAGCCCGCCACCTCGTCTGGGAGCGCCTCTACCGTCTCAAGAAGCAGGGCGTCACGCTCATCCTGACGACCCACTACATGGACGAGGCCGAGCAGCTCTGCGACCGTCTGGTGGTCATGGACAAGGCCCGCATCGTGGCCCAGGGTTCGCCCCGGGAGCTGGTCGCACAGCACAGCAGCCGCGAGGTCCTTGAGCTGCGCTTCGACGACGGCGTGACGCTGGACCTGGATGGTCGGCTGGATGGCCTCGTGGAGCGGGCGGAGCACCTGCCCGACCGCTGGCTCCTCTATGGCGACGACGGCGACGCTACCTCGGAGGCCATCCACGCCCTGGGCTACCGCCCGGTCAGCCAGCTCGTGCGGCGCTCGTCGCTGGAGGACGTCTTCCTGCGCCTCACGGGCCGGACCCTCATCGAGTGAGCGGCATCGCATGAGCGTCGCCGCGCAGGCGCGGCCCGTGCTGCGCGTCGTCGAGCACCACGTGCTCGTCTACCGGCGCACCTGGCGGGGCACGCTCTTCTCCACCTTCTTCAGTCCCATCCTCTTCCTGGCCGCCATCGGCATCGGCCTGGGGACCTTCGTCGACGACGCCAACCCGGCCGGTATCGAGGGCGTCGGCTACCTGGCCTTCCTGGCGCCCGGCCTGCTCGTGGCGCAGGCCATGCAGACGGCTGCCTTCGAATCGACCTACCCGGTCATGGCCGGCATCCGCTGGCTGAAGACCTACGTGGCCATGATCCTCTCGCCCCTCGACACGCGCCATGTGGCCACCGGGCAGCTCATCTGGAGCGGCCTGCGGGTGACCTTCGGGGCCGTCATCTTCGCCGCCGTCATGGCCGTCTTCGGGGCCATCGAGCCGGGCCGTGCCGTCCTGCTGCTGCCGGTGGCGGCGCTGACCGGCCTGGCCTTCGCGGCGCCCATCCAGGCCTTCGCGGCAGCCCAGAAGAACGACAGCGCCTTCGCCTCGTTGTTCCGTTTCGTCATCACGCCCATGTTCATCTTCAGCGGCACCTTCTTCCCGGTCACGCAGCTGCCCGAGCTGCTGCAGGTGGTGGCCTACCTGACGCCCCTCTGGCACGCCGTGGCGCTGGCGCGAGCCATCGCCCTGGACATGGTCGACCCGCTGCTGGCGGTCATCAACGTGACCTACCTGGCGGTCTTCGCGGTGGTCGGCCTGCTGGCCTCGTACCGCACCTTCGGTCAGAAGCTGGCGGAGTAGCCGATGCTCATCACGACGCGGCTGTTCCCGACGCGGCCGCTGGGCCGCTGGCGCGCCCACAAGGTCCTGGAGCGCGACGTGCTGGTCTACCGGCGCAACTGGTCGATCATCGTCTCAGGCTTCTTCGAGCCGGTCTTCTACCTGCTGGGCATCGGCTTCGGCCTGGGCACGCTCGTCGGTGACGTGGGCGATATCCCCTACGCGGCCTTCGTGGCGCCCGGGCTGATGGCGACCACGGCCATGAACGGGGCGCTCATGGAGTCCACGTTCAACCTCTTCTTCAAGCTGAAGTACGCCAAGACCTTCGACGCCATCCTGGCCACGCCGCTGGGGCCGTCGGACGTCGCCGTGGGTGAGGTGGGCTGGTCGCTGACGCGCGGCCTGCTCTACGCCAT
>JBFYUV010000021.1:0-5133 GCA_041299865.1 Chloroflexota bacterium | reverse complement strand
CCTCGTCGAAGCTGGCCACGGCGCCGATGGAGCCGCCCTCGCGGATGTAGCGCGGCTCCTGGCCGAAGACCTCGCGCAGGCAGCGGGCCGCCAGCCGGGCCGCGGGATGGTCGACGCTGACCACGAAGGGACGCATCGTGTCGTGCAGGGTCACCCCCACCTCGACCCCGGGCACGTCGACGGCCAGGATGGCGTCGCGCAGGATCTCGAAGATGCGCTGCGGATCCATGTCCGGCACCAATCGGGCCGACAACTTGGCGTGGGCGTGGGCGGGGATGATGGTCTTGGTGCCTTGACCCTGGAAGCCGGACCACAGGCCGCAGATGTCCAGGGTCGGACGGGCACCCCGCCGCACCACGGGGATGTGGCCGGGCTCGCCGAACAGCTCGGACACGCCGATGCTGGCCGCGAAGGCCTCTTCGTCGAAGGGCAGCGCCGCGAGGGCCTCCTGCTCGGCCGGTGCCAGTTCGCGGACGTCCTCGTAGAAGCCCGGCACCGTGACGCGACCATCACCATCACGCAGCGAGGCCAGGATTCGCACGAGGGCGTTGGCAGGGTTCTGGACGAGGCCGCCGAAGCTTCCCGAATGGAGGTCCTGGCTGGGACCCGTGACGTCCACCTGCAGGTACGTGTTGCCGCGCAGGCCGACCGTCACGGCCGGCTCGTTGCCCTCGAAGAAGCCCGTGTCGGTGACGACCACGAGGTCGGCCTCGAGGCGCTCGCGGTTGGCGACCAGCCAGGCTTCGAAGTGGGGCGAACCGGCCTCTTCCTCGCCCTCGATGACGTAGCGCACGTTGATGGGCAGGCGGCCAGCTGTCGCCAGCCAGGCCCGGGCGGCCCACAGGTGCAGGTGGACCTGGCCCTTGTCATCGGCAGCCCCGCGGGCGAAGACGCGCCCCTCCTCGATGCGCGGCTCGAAGGGCGGCCGCACCCATTCCTCGAGGGGATCGACCGGCTGGACGTCGTAGTGCGCATAGACGATGACCGTCGGCGCACCTTCGGCATGCAGCCAATCGGCGTAGACGATGGGATGGCCACCCGTCTGACACGTCTCCACGTGCTCCAGGCCGATGGCACGCATGCGCTCCGCGAGCCACTCAGCAGCCGCCCGGACGTCCCCATGGTGGGCGCTGAGCACGCCGATGCTGGGGATGCGCAGGAACTCCACGAACTCCTCGAGCCGTTCCGCGGCGCTGTCAGCCAGGTAGGCATCGACGGCCTCGATGGGCGTCATGGCGCGTCCCCTCCCCCGATGTGCGTGGCGCGTGCGGAGCCGTGGATCAGGCGGGCTGGGGCGACGGCCCGGGTGTGGCCCGGGGGGTCGCTGGCTGGTGCTCCTCGGCTGGTTTGTCGGCGTCATCGCGATCCGCCTGGCGAGCGACGCCCAGCGGCGTGGCCAGCTTGGGCGTTGGTGAGCCGCCCGGCTCATTGCGCGGCTCAGGCAGATCCGCGAACATGGCCGCGAACTCCTCCGCCTCGATGGTCTCCTTGGCGACCAGCGTTTCCGCCAGCTGGGTGAGGCGATCCTGGTGTGTGGTGAGCACGTCCGTGGCGCGCAGGTAGGCCTTGTCGATGATGGCGCGCACCTCGTCGTCGATCATGCGGGCGACTTCATCCGAGTAGTTGCGCTGCTCTCCGATGTCGCGGCCCAGGAAGATCATCTCCTCGCGCTTGCCATAGGCACGCGGACCCATCTTGTCGCTCATGCCGAACTCGGTGACCATGCGACGCGCCAGGTTGGTGGCCTTCTCGATGTCGTTCGAGGAGCCCGTGGTGGTATCGCCGAACATGAGCCGCTCGGCCACGTTGCCGGCGAGCATGCCCGCGATCTTGTCCTCGAACTCCGACTTGGACTGGAGGTAGCGATCCTCCATGGGCAAGCCCATCGTGTAGCCGAGGGCCATGCCGCGGCTGATGACGCTGACCTTGGCCACGGGGTCGCACTTGGGCAGGATGCGCTGAACGAGGGCATGGCCGCCTTCGTGGTAGGCGATGATGGCCTTCTCCTCGTCGCTGATGATGCGGCTCTTGCGCTCCGGGCCGGCCACGACGCGCTCCAGGGCCTCACCGAACTCCGGCCCGCCGATGGTCTTCTTGTTGCGGCGCGCGGCAAGGATGGCGGCTTCGTTGACGAGGTTCGCGAGGTCCGCGCCGGAGAAGCCGGGCGACTGCTTGGCAACGGTCTGGAGATCGATCTCCTTGTCGAGCGGCTTGCCCTTGACGTGCACCTTGAGGATCTCGAGGCGGCCCTTCATGTCCGGCCGGTCGAGGATGACCTGACGGTCGAAGCGTCCGGGCCGCAGCAGCGCCGGGTCGAGCACGTCGGGTCGGTTGGTGGCGGCCACGACGATGACGTTGGTGTTGGTGTCGAAGCCGTCCATCTCGACCAGGATCTGGTTGAGGGTCTGCTCACGCTCATCGTGCGAACCGCCCAGGCCCGCCCCGCGCTGGCGGCCCACGGCATCGATCTCGTCGACGAAGACGATGCAGGGGCTGTTGCGCTTGGCCTGGTCGAAGAGGTCGCGCACGCGGCTGGCGCCGACGCCCACGAACATCTCCACGAACTCCGAGCCGGAGATGCTGAAGAAGGGCACGCCGGCCTCGCCGGCGACGGCCCGCGCCAGGAGCGTCTTGCCGGTGCCCGGAGGGCCCACGAGGAGCACGCCACGCGGGATGCGGGCGCCCAGCGAGTTGAACTTCTCGGGGTACTTGAGGAACTCGACGACCTCCTGCAATTCCGTCTTGGCCTCGTCCACGCCGGCCACGTCGGAGAAGGTGATGACCGTCTTGTTGCCCAGGAACATCCGCGCCCGGCTCTTGCCGAAGCTCATGGCCTGGTTGTTGCTGCCCTGCGCCTGGCGGAACATGAACCACAGGAAGACGCCGATGAGCAGGATGGGGAAGAGCATGGAGATGAGGAGGCCGAGGAATGCGTTGCCGTCCTCGGCCGGCTCGCCACGGAACTCGATCGTCTCGCAGTCCGGGCCTGCCGCGCAGGCGGCGTTGATGTCGGCCTGGACCGATGTCGTGAACTGCGCCGGCACGAACGACTGGACGATGTCGTTCTCGCCGTCCTCGTTCGTATCCTGCTTGAGGGTGACCTCGAGGTTCTCGCCGCGCATCAGCACGGACTCGACCTGCCCGGCCTCCACGCGTTCGAGGAAGGCCGTGTCCGAACCGCTGTAGGCGATCGTGTCAGGTGTCTCCTCGTTGAAGAGGAAGAGGTACAGCAGCGCGGCCGTGCCCACGATGAGCACGAGGGTGACGAGCCCGTTGCGCATGAAACGACTGTTCAAGGAGGAACCTGCCTTCAGCCTGGAGCCGTCCGCGAGGTCCGGACGGGAAGGCGATTATAGGGCCGGCTCGGCCAGCGGCCATGAAGGACCGATGACAGGCGGCACAGTGTGTCATGGCGCGGGGGTTCCGGGGAGGCCCTGGGAAGCAGAGATCCGGCACGGAGGAGATCCCGCCGCACACGAGCAGCCCGCTTCGAGGACGGGCCAAGGGCACGCGGCCCCGATGGCGAGCCTTCCGGACATGGCGCAGGGGTTTGGTAGCAGGGACAGGATTCGAACCTGTGACCTAGCGATTATGAGCCGCTTGCTCTGCCGCTGAGCTACCCTGCCACGGGTCTTCCGTCCGGATGCCGATGGGGCTCGGACGGCGGCGATGCGTGAGCCGGGCGCCATTCTAGCGCGCCGGGCATCGTCAGGCTGCCGCGAACAGATCCCGCTCGTCGAGCCCATCCAGCGCAAGACGCTGCGGACGCTGAAGAGCATGAGGCCTGGCTGTCTACTGCGACAGGCGACCTCCAGGCGCCGAACGCATCGGCCGGCGACAGGCCCGGCTCGCCAGTCTGCCCGCCGTCGTGGCACACTCGTGGACATGGGCAAGCTGAAGCGGACCGTGCTGAGCACCTCGGAAGCGGCGGCCCCGCGCGGCAGGATCCTGCGGCTTCAGGTGCGAATGACGGTCGAGAACCTGATCACGGCCGGTTTCGTGGCCTTCGCGGTGGCTACCAGTCTGGGCTACCAGCTGGCCCGCTGGCGCGCCGGGCGCTCCGATCGACCGTGACGCCGGGCACAGCGTGACGCCGGACGACGAGCCCGGCGGAGGCGCCCCGCCTGCCGTCTCGCCCGACCACCCCGCCCCGCCGGGACCGATGCGGGTGGGGACCATCCTGGAGACGGCCCTGCAGGCGCTGCGGCGCCGCTGGCGGACGGTGCTCCTGCTGGCCCTGGCCTTCGCTGGGCCAGCCGCGCTCTTCACGTCCGCCGCCGGCATCCGCTTCAACGAGGTGGCCCTGGACGTCTTCCCCGGCATCAGCGAGGGCATCATCGATGACACGCCGATGCTCACGGCGGCCCAGCTCGAGCGTCTCGGCGGCGCCTTCCTCGGCTTCGTGCTGGCCACGCTCGTGGCCGGCCTGCTGGGCAGCGTGGGCGCCGTCAGCTTCACCTGCGCCGTCCTGAGCCGGGAGCAGCCATGGGGCCAGGCGCTCGGTGCGGCCCTCCGGGTGGCCCTGCGCCGCACGCCGAGCGTCATCGCCTTCATGCTGGTCACCTCGGCGGTCATCGTGGCCCTCCTGCTGGCCGGAGCGCTGGCCATGACGTCTGCCGTCACGCTCCTGTCGCCGGGTCCCATCGCTCGCGGTGGGCCGGGTGTCTTCGTGGCCCTCGTCGTGGGTGTCACGGTGGTCGTGGGGCTGGCCTACCTGACGATGCGCTGGGCGCCTGCCTACCCGGTGATGGCCATGGAGGGCGCCGGATGGCGTCTCGCACTGCGACGCTCCTGGCAGCTCAGCGCCGGCAACATCTGGCGCATCACCTCGGTCGTCATCCTCGGGGCGCTGCTGACGGCCCTGGGGGCGGCCGTCATCACGCAGCTCGTCTCGATCGTCATCGTGGACCTGCTGGCTGGGGCCGCGGGCATCGACACCATGGTGGCCGAGAGCCTCGTGATAGCAGCCGTCACCGTGCTGCTCGCGCCCGTCTCCCCTGCCCTGCTCGCTGTCCTCTACCTTGACCTGCGTGCCCGCCATGCACCCGCGACGGTCGGCCAGCAGCCGGACGACTGGCCCGCGGACGGCTAGGCACCGAAGAGCAGCTCCAGCCAGGCTTCCAGGGGCGCCGA